>JACPQF010000086.1 GCA_016190625.1 Chloroflexota bacterium
AAAAAGCGGTGGGGAATCGCATCCGCTTTTTGGCACTATGTGGGGGGCAACAGCAGGTCTGGCAAACAATTCAGACCTCCTAGTGGGGACAGAATTCGCGGGTCTCTGCATATTGCCAGTTTTCGGCTGCATTTCTAGGGTGCCCTCTGGGAAGGGCCCAGCCTTGTCCGGGATGAAGATGACGCTTGTGGTACTGGCGGCAAGGCTCTTAGCGAAGTTTATGTGCCACATGGCCAAGGTTTCGGGGCTTTTCATGGCGATCTCACGACCTCGACCTTGTGGCAATGTCGCATAGGTGTGGTACACTACAGGCAGGAGGTATCAGGTATGGCGGACTTGAAAACATCACGGCTTCGGAAGTTCCTGACGCAGAGACAGTCGGCCGATGTGGTGAGAGTGCAATACCAGACTGTGCAGTGCTGGGAGTCAGGACAGTCGGCGCCAAGACCGAATCACATGGCCAACTTTGCGGAGGTAACAGGAGTCGTGGGCACCGCGTTTGTGGACGCGATCAACGCTGAACGAGAGACCTCCCAGAGCAAAACAGAGGCAGCCTAGATGAGTCCGAGGCTGCCAAGAGTAAATGGCTCGGACGTTGAGAGGGCGCTGAGGCGGGTGGGCTGGCAAGAGATACGGCATACCGGTGCCCACATTCACCTGGTTCACCCGGCACACCCAGGGAAGCTCGTAACCGTGTCCGTCCATCGGGGGAAAATAGTGCCACAAGGAACACTCAAGGCGATTCTTGCCAGCGCCGGCCTGACCGCCGACGAACTGCGTGACCTTTTGTGAGGAGAAAGTGACCATGCGGAAGTACAGCATCATCCTGGAATACGATGCAGAGGCAAACGCCTACTCTGTGGTCGTTCCTGCCCTGCCTGGCTGCACGTCGCAGGGCGATACCATCGAAGATGCCATAGCCAACGCCAGAGAAGCGATAACGGGCCACATCGAAGCCTTGAAGCAGATGGGCGAGCCCATACCCGAAGAGGTAGAACGGCCACAAGTTGTTACTCTGGACGTGGCAGCCTGAAGGCCTTCTTTCACTCAAATTCGCTCTTTTCGCAACCTATGCGGCGCATAGGTGGCGAGAAACCCGTTCATATCGTGTGCGGCAAGAGAGGCGAGTGGCTAGTACTCATAACCGTCTATGTGCCTGGTCCACCCAAATTCAAGTCGGCTTATGAAAGAGGCTGAGGATGAGCAAGGTCTGTAATTTCTGTGGTAACGCGAAGTTCAGAGAGAAGCACGTGCAATACATCTATAGACATCAGGGCCGCTTTCTTGTGGTAAACAACGTGCCCTGCGAAGCGTGTGAGTACTGTGGCGAGCAGTATTTCAAGGCCGAGGTTCTCAAGAAGATCGAAGAGGAGTTCGACGACATACACTCCGGTAGCAAGCGGGCTTCGAAGGAAGTTACAGTGCCGGTTGAGGAGTTTGCCGAAATCCAGTAATAGCGACTCCGGCTAAACAATTGTGCACCGAAAAGAGCAAGACCGCCTCGTCCCTCCGGGATGGACGAGGCGGTCTGGTAGTGTGACCCATCAGTCGGGTTTGGCATAACCATGGAGACCGGCGCACCCGCTCGCCATTGCCCTCCAGCTGGTACTGGTAGCGCCGTCCCCCCGCATACAATGTCCTGCCACGCCACCGGCGCGCTCTCCCGCATCTCGCCGGTCTCGAAGCCGAAGACCAGGCTCCCGTCCTCCGCCAGCGCCACCGCGTTGTGCCGCAGGCGAAAGGACGCCACTCCTTCCTGGTTTGGGGTCACAATCCGTGAATTCAAAGCTCACTGGCATCACCTACCGGGTGAAACCTGGCTTGCAGCTTTGGCTTGCGATAGCTGAGAAAAGATAGGCTTTGTCCGTGGCATTAGGGCGCTGTATAGCCGATTGCCAGTTGGTTCCCCAGCGGGGTCCCTGCTCCGTTGCAGAGGTACTGCTGGGCGATTGTCCCTGCGGCATTCTCCGTGCCCACGGTTGCCGAGCCGGTGTTGCTCACAGACTGATATTGCAGCAAGATCGTGTTATCGCGACGGAGGACGATCTCGAAGGTCTCGTAATCGCTGGCGCCGAATTTCTTGACCCGATACCATTCTATGACAAACGTATCGTTATCGACCTGACTGACGTAGATGTTGCCATAGCCGCCCCCGGCAGGCTCCAGGTCATCCCAAAAAGCGTAGATCGCGTTGTTGGGGGCGCTTGCGCTGGGAATACAGCTGTTGCCATAGTTACTGTATCCTGCGCCGAAACTGACGTAGCCATTGGATGACACATAGAGGCCCGTGTAGGTGCCCCCAAAGAATCTGAAGGAGAAGGGGAGGTTGACGTATTGGTAGACGTCGTCACCCTGCGCCACCACGGCGCCGCTGGTAGCGTCAAGCCAGTTGAAGGCCTGGCCGCCGTAGAAGCGCGCTATGACAGGCAGGAAGATCCGGACTGGCTCGGGATTGGGGGCAATGTAGGTCGATAGCTCCGCTTGCCTGGCAAACGCCCCGCCAGCGTTGGCAGTGCCGCTGGCCGAGGCAGTGAAAACATATGTTCCCACGGCGGACGTATCGCCATAGGTGTTGGCGTAGGTTCCGTCGTTCGGCCCGCCGTCGCCGTGGAGGCCATCGTCATAGAGGGTCAGCGAAGACGCCGCCTGAAGATAGGCGGTGCTGAGCTGGGCAGCCTGCGTCAGGTCGGGCACCTTATCGCCGTTGAATTCGATCCACTCGGTGGAACGAAGGGCCTGGCTAGCCTGCGAGAGCCGTTGGACAGAAACGCTCACCGCGGCACCCCAGATAGGCTGGCTATCTGATAGCGTTGCGATGAGCTTCACCTGTTCCCTCGCGACGTAGCTATCGCGGTCGAGAATAAGCCGCAGGGTGAGACCCCCTTGAGCTGTAACCCTCGCGACGTAGGGCTCGCCCGCAGCGGGCGCGATTGTCCCTTTATCCTGCAACGCCGAAACCGACCCGCCGGTGATGAGGAGTCGCCAAGTGCCGGAGGCCAGCGTCGGCGTCTTGACGCGATAGTACCTGTAGGTTGAGCCCGCTACGTACTCGACGTTAGGGTCAGACACGGCGTTGGTGGAATCAATCAGGGACCCGTCCGGCTTGCGCAGCTTCAAATCGATGATGCTCCCGCTGTTGGACCAACTCAAGGAGAAGATTGCCTCGGAGACCGTCGTGTCCACGACCACGTTCTTCTGGTCGGTAACGCCTTGTTGGGCGACGCCGGTCGAGGCGAGGAGGGTTTGGCGATTGGCGACCATCCCGGAGATCGAATCGTAGATTCCCGCCAACTGTTGGGGCGTAGGCGCGAAGTTGTAGGTGCCACCGGTCTGGGAAGCGATGTCTCGCAGTGTAGCTTCGTCGGCGTCCGCGCCGAGGCCGACCGTATGTACTATTGTCTTGGTGCCCTTGATGGCCGGCAGCACGTCTACAACGTAGGGCGCGGTGTTCTCCAAGCCATCGCTTAGTAGAACAATAGCCCAAGGTTCGCCGGCGTTACCGCGGCTGGTGAGCTGTTCCTGCCCGCGCTGCAAGCCGCCGCCGATGGAGGTCCCTCCCCAGCTAGAGAGCAAATCGATCGCGTTTCTCGCTGAGACCCTGACATTGGCTGTAGAAGGTCCTACGGACACATCGTCGATGTACCAGCCATCGCCTGTCACCGAATAGTCGGTCGATAAGCGGAAACGGACGAGGACGTCCCGGCCTTTGTAGGAGGCGAGATCCAGTTCGACATTGTGCCAGCTCAGGTTGGTGCCACTGAGATAGGTCAGAGATGTCCAACTGCCACCGCCATTTGTCGAAACCTCCACGTATCCCCTGTCACAGCACGCCTCGGTATCGTACCTTTGCCAGTAACTCAGAACGGGACTAGCGATGAAGGCTGGGACGTTGATAGGCGAGGCCATCTGCAGGGAGACGTTGGCGTTATTGTCGTAGCTGCGGCCAGGGCTATCGGTCCAGGCGTGGGATGGGCTATATGATGACTCCGTGGTCAACGCCCAGGGGGCATCGACAGTCCAATTTCCGGCGCCCGCTTCCATGTCGTCGCTGAAAACTGGCGTCACCGCGGATGATGGTATGGCAGTCAAAGGATAATTGGTTTCGACCTGGTCATCGAAGCTGACGACACCCACCATGTCGCCCGTCTGCATTAGGTCCACGAACTGCTTGGCGGCGTTCTTGGCCGCGCTCATCTTCCCGTAGTCGTCCATGCTGCCGGAACGGTCGATGACGAGGGCTACGTCGACATTATTGACGGCTGAATAAATGACGGCGTCGGACTGATCGTCGGAAACCCACTCGGTGCCGGGCGAGGCTGAAACACTCAGGCCGTACATCCCATTGGCGCTTTGCGGCGGAGGCGTAACCTCCAAGACGTACTCCTCAGATCCTTCATAAAGCGTGACTATGCTAGCACTCCTGCCGCCGATGGAGATCGCGAAATCATCCTTGGCCAAACCACTCCACGGCTTTGTCACCCTCACCACTACCTTGTTAGGACTGTTGTAGCGGCCGGCTTGCACCGGGCTAGTCGGCAGCGGAGAGATCACGGTGAAAGCTGGCGAGCTGTAAAGACCCCGCCCATGAGTGGCCGCCACCAGCCTGTCGTTCAGCCAGAATAGCTCGTCGACCGAGACGTTCGCCGGCCCGGATTGGGGAACCGTCCAGGTGGCGCCGCTATCTTTGCTAGCGAAGACTCCCACCTCGGTACCGGCATAGAGCAGATTGCTATTCTTGGGATGGATGACCAGGCTACGAACGGGCACCTGCGGCAAGCCGGTTATCCCTGACCCGACGACGCTGGTCCAGGTTGCGCCGCCATCGCGCGTGCGCCAGACATTGTCCGGGCTGAATCCGCCAAAGGTGGCGTAGACGACGCTGGGGTCATTACGGTCGATGGCCAACCGCGTCACAAAGCGGTCTGGCAGATTGGGAGTGTTGGTGTCGACGCGCGTCCAGGTGGGATTGCTAGATTTGCCGTTGGCCGTCTTGTAGATATTTCCGTTATTGTGCCCTACCCAGATGATGCCAGAGTTACCCGGAGCCACGGCGATGGCGCTGATATTGCTGCCAACAGAAGATTTGATCGAAGCCCAGGCAGGGGTAGCGGCCTTGACGTTGGCGCTCCGCCACAAGCTTCTGCCACCGGCGAGGAGCGTATTGGAGTCATTCGGGTCGATGATGAAGGGAGCGATGAAGTTAGCAGCGCTCGCGCTCCCCGCGTCGGCAATGCCGGTGTAGATGGGGCTGGACGACGCGCCGCCATTGCTGCTGCGATGGATGGTTAGGAAAACGTACTCGCCATAGAAATACTTGGAATCCGTGGGGTCCGCGGCGGAGAAACCGCCGTCGCCGCCGTACATCGTGCTCCAGTTCTCCACGCCGCCCGTATAGCGCAACGTGCCATTATCCTGCGTGCCACCGACTATGACGCCGCTGGTGGGGTTGCCCGCCGCGCCGTAGAACTGGGTGATCCCCAGGTTGTTGTTCAGCTCCTGCCAGCCGCTTGCAGTTTGAACCGTGTAGACGTCGGCGGCCTTGTAGATGCCACCGTCGTTCCCGAAGAAGACCGTTTTGTTCGTGTTGCCGTCGAAACTGGGGTGAGCAACAATTGCGTGGTGGTCGGCGTGGGCAGAGCTCGGCGCTCGCCACCACTCGCTAATCCTGGTCAAGGTAGAGCCGCCGTTGGTGCTGCGCCAGAGGTCGACGCCGCCGACGACGAGGATGTCGGCATCGGTGGGGTCGACCCAAATGGCGTCGTCGTACCAGCCCTGGCTGGCGAGGTATTCGGTGCCCGTGTTCACCCTCGCGTAGCTCCGGCCGCCATCGGCGCTACGGTAGACCTCGCCGCCAAGCTGATTCCCCCAACTGTCCGTGCGGGTTATGCGGTTCACAGAGGCGTAGACGATGCTGGGATTGCTGCGCGCGTAGGCCAGCTCGACCCGTCCAGCTCCCGTCCAGCTCGGGTTTCCGCTCGCGGTCGTCCACGTCGCCCCGCCGTCCGTCGAATACCAGGCGTTCCCTGAAGAGCCACCGGCGACGGCCAAGCTGCTGTTTGTAGGGTGAAACTTCAAGTCAAGGGCGCGGACGTTCGTCTCACGCGTCCAGGTCGCCCCTTCATTCGTCGTGCGGAAGATGCCGTTGTTGGTGGCCGCCAGGATGATCCGGCCGTCAGTGGGATCGACAGCTAGCCGGTTGACGTAGTAGAAATCGAGGTTGGCGGTAGAAGGCAACTGCGTCCAGGTGTTCCCCCCGTCGGCGGTTCTAAAGATACCGGCGCCTTGAATTGCGTCAAAGTTGAAAAAGCCTTCGCCGGTGCCAGCGTAAATAATATCCGGATTGGTCGGGTGCATAGCCAGCGTGGAGACCGCCAAGTTGGCCATGAAATTGTCGAGTGGCTGCCACGAGGCCCCCCCGTCCGTGGTCTTCCAAATGCCTCCCGAAACGCTGCCCAGCCACATCGTGGCAGGGGTACTGGGATGTACGAGAATCGATCGCACACGCCCGCCGATGTTCCCTGGTCCCAGCCAGGCCCAGCCATCCCGTACCAGATTGGCGGGAGAAGGTTTGTCCTCCCTTTGCGCTCCTTGCATAGCCTTGAGGTGTTGCGCCGCCTTTGAGAGACCATCTGAGGGGATAAAGCCATTTGCGTCTTGCAACTGCAGAAGTCTGAAGGCCACGGCCTCGCCTGGGTAGTCGGGTTTATGTTTCGCCGCTTGCCGTGGGGTCAGTTCCGTGGGCGCGAACCCGCCGGCAAGTAGGATGCAGCCGACCAGCATCGCGAGAGCATACTGGCGGCGCGCCAAAGAGCGTATCCGTTTAACCATGCGCAGTCCTCCATCTACCGGTTCTCACGTCCTTCCGAGGGAAGGACCAAGACGCGAAGATGTGTTGGGGAAACGATGCCCGAAATCTCATAATCTGCGGTTCAGACCGCGTTACTTCCGTCATTCATGGACGCTGATCGTTACCATGAAGCGTGCAGGCATTGGTGGGGGGCACGGCGTGGTGTCCTTGCAAGGATACACCGCGCTGGTCAGGACAATATCGCTGCGGCCGGGCGCGACGGCTTTGAAGAGCCAACCCTCTGGGCCGGGCGAATTCACTCGCTCCGGTGGGGTCAGAATCGCGAGGACGGCGTTATTGTACTGAACCTGCCATTCCTCGATATTGACGGGGCGCACGACGGCGATTGTCTGCCCGATAGATGCCGGGATCACCTGGCCGTACTGCTCAGGAGCAATGATTACGTCGGTTCGCGACGAAGTTGAACCGGCCGTCGCAGTCGGCAAGGCAACTAGAGAGGTCCGACTCGGCGGCAGCGAAGGGAAGACCACCGGCGTAGGAGTGGGAAACGCCCCTAGCTCGGCGCAACCGGAGATCGCTATCAGCGCGACTGTGCGGAGAATCACAGCCATGGGTGCACTCATCTTGCTCATCGATCGCCATGATAACACCTATAATGCAGCTAATCAAGCATTTGTTCGTGCCACAACTGGAGTTTTCCTGCAACTCTAGCTCTACCCCGGCAGAATGGCATGATACTTGCAACTGATCGAGTAGCAGCGACCGCGCCTGGCTTTGGCGGGACTTCGCGCTGCACCCCGCGATTACGCCTAGAAGGAATCCGATTATGGAAACGAGGGCCAAAACCACAAGGGAGATCAAAGCTGCCCTGAGACGGTACAGCAAGGATGAGCTTCTTCGCCTTCATAATGAGATGCTCCTCATCCGCCGGTTCGAAGAGAAGGCGGCCGAGATGTACGTTCGCGCCAAGATCGGCGGCTACCTACATCTGAATATCGGGGAGGAAGCAGTGGTAGCGGGGGCCTTTTCCGCCCTCGAGCCGGCCGACTACGTCTTCAGCTACTACCGGGAGCACGGCCACGCCCTAGCCAGAGGCGCCGACCCCAAGCGAGTCATGGCGGAGCTACTCGGCAAGGCCACCGGCCTGTGCAGAGGACGGGGCGGCTCGATGCATCTGTTCGACACCGAGCACCGCCTGTACGGCGGCTGGGGCATTGTCGGCCAGTCGCTGCCTCAGGCCGTGGGAGCAGGCATCTACATTGACTACACGGGTGGCAAAGAGGTCTGCCTCTGTATCTTTGGCGAAGGGGCTACCGACATAGGGGCGTTTGGCGAATCCCTCAATCTGGCCAGCCTCTGGAACCTACCGGTCATCTTTCTCTGCGTCAACAACCAGTACGCCATGGGCACCCGCTTCGATCAGGCCTCCGCCCAAGAGGCTATCTGGCGCAAGTCGGTGGCCTTTGACATGTACGGCGAGCGGGTCGACGGCATGGACGTGCTGGCTGTGCGCCAAGCTATGGAAGGGGCGATCAGGAGGGCCAGGGTGGAAAGAAAGCCGAGCCTTCTTGAGGCCGTGGCCTATCGCTACGTGGGCCACTCCATGGCTGACCCCGGCCTTTATCGTACTTCCCAAGAGGTGGACGCCTGGAAACAGCGGGATCCCATCACCAATTTCCGGCAAATCCTCAAGGAGGCCGGTATGATCGACGACAGACAAATCAAGGCCGCCGAGGAAGAAGTGGCGGGAATCGTCGCCGGAGCCGTCGAGTTCGCCGAGAGCAGCCCCTATCCCAGTCCGGAGGATCTCCCTCTGGACATCTACGCACCATAAGGAGGGAGGAAGTTGCCCGTAATCACCTATCGAGAGGCGTTACACCAGGCGCTCGTCGAAGAGATGCGACGTGACGAGCGGGTATTCGTTATGGGAGAAGATGTGGGCCTTTTCGAAGGCGCCTACAAGGTCACTGCCGGCCTGATGCGAGAGTTCGGCAACAAGCGGGTCAAGGACACGCCCATTTCCGAACAGGCCATCATCGGCTCGGGCGTGGGCGCGGCCATGCTCGGCCTTCGTCCGGTGGTGGAGATCATGACCCTCAACTTCATCATGGTGGCGATGGACCAGATCGTGAACTCGGCGCCCAAGGCGCACTATATGTCCGGTGGCCAGGTGAAAGTGCCGCTCGTCGTGAGGACGCCGGAGGGGGCCGGCCACCAGTTGGGGGCCGAGCACTCACATTGCCTCGACGCCTGGTTTGCCCATCTGCCGGGACTGAAAGTTGTGGCCCCTTCCATGCCTGCCGACGCCAAAGGCCTGCTGAAGACCGCTATCAGGGACGATAACCCCGTCCTCTTCCTGGAGAATCTGGCCTTATACACGACGCGGG
Source organism: Chloroflexota bacterium (assembly GCA_016190625.1). Lineage (GTDB taxonomy): Bacteria > Chloroflexota > Dehalococcoidia > JACPQF01 > JACPQF01 > JACPQF01. The sequence goes on from JACPQF010000086.1 coordinate 9,196, forward strand.
GCGAAGTGCCGGAGGGAGAGCATCTGGTTCCCTTTGGCAAGGCCGATGTCAAGCGGCAGGGAGAAGATTTGACCATCATCGGTTTATCGCGAATGACGCTCATGGCTCTCGAGGCGGCCAAACGGCTCGAGGAGCAGGGCATCAGCGCCGAGGTGGTCGACATCCGGAGCCTGCGACCCCTCGACGTCGACACGATAATCAACTCCGTGAAGAAGACGAACCGGGCGATAGTCGTAGAGGAAGGCTGGCGATCTTTCGGCTTCGGCGCCGAGGTGGCGGCCAGAATCTACGAGGAGGCCTTCGACTATCTGGATGCTCCTGTCGTCAGGATCGCCAGCGCCGAGGTGCCAATGCCCTATTCCAAGCCGCTCGAGCAGGCAGCTCTCCCCAGCGTCGATCGGGTCGTCGAGGCGGCAAAGAAACTGGCAGCCTAGCCTGATGGCTTTCATAGTTAGGAGGATAGCCCATGCCCGTCGAAGTTGTCATGCCAAGGTTCAGCGATACCATGGAAGAGGGGAAGATACTCAAATGGTTCAAGCGGGAGGGGGATAGGGTAGAGACGGGGGAAAAGCTTCTGGAAGTAGAGACCGACAAGGCCGTGATGGAAATGGAATCCTACGAGTCGGGCACTCTCCAGAAGATCCTCGTCAAAGAGGGTGGGGGCGCCCCCGTTGGCGCGCCCATTGCGGTGATCGAGCCGGCTGCCAAGACGGCGGCCGTGGCTGCTCCCCGGGTGCTGACCCAGCCGGAGGGCCGTCTTTCACAGGAAGGACGGCGCGCGGAAGCGCCGGCCCAGCGCCGGTCTCTCCAACCAGAGGCAGCAGAGCGCGCCCGCCCGGCAAGAGCAGAGCCAGAGGCCACCAGACCAGCACCGACAGTCCAGAGGGAAGAGAGAGCAAAGGCCTCTCCCCTGGCGAGACGCATGGCCGAAGAGAAAAGACTAGACCTCGCGGCCATAAGCGGCACTGGCCCGGCAGGGAGGATAACCGAGAAAGACGTGGAAGCCTACGTCCGCCAGCAGAAGCCGGCCAGGCCGCCGTCGCTAGCTCCCACCGCCGTGGTCGCCCCGCCCGAGGAGGCGGAGCTGGTGGATCTCTCCAAAATGCAGCAGACCATAGCCCGCCGGATGGCCGAGATCAAGTCGAGCGTCCCTCACTTCTATGTCACCAACGAGATCGACATGACGGAGACAGTGAGACTGCGCCGGTTCTTGAATGAGGCGGTCAAGGATGTTAAGATTACCTTCAACGATATCATCATCAAGGCCGCGGCCCTGGCGTTGAGACGGTATCCCAACGTCAACTCCTTCTACCGTGATGGGAAGTTCGAGCGGCATCCCTGGGTCAACGTCGGCGTCGCCGTGGCGCTGGAGCAAGGTCTGCTGGTGCCCGTGGTCCGCGACGTGGACAAGAAGGACCTGAGGACCATCGCCAGAGAAACGGCCGAGCTGGTCGAGAGAGTGCGGGAAGAGCGCATGTTGCCCAACGACCTCGAGGGCGGCACCTTTACGGTGACCAACCTGGGCATGTTCGACGTGGAGGAGTTCACGGGCATCATCAACTCCCCCCAAGCCGCCATACTGGCCGTAGGAGCAATCAAGCGAAAGCCGGTGGTAATCGACGACGACCTGGAGATCCGCGACTGCATGAAAGTCACCCTCTCCTGTGACCACCGCATCGTCTATGGGGCTGAGGGCGCCCAGTTCGTTCTCGAGATGAAGCGGCTATTAGAGAATCCGTTAAACATGGTCGTGTAAAGGTAGGGGAATATGTCGTCCTCGCGCCATCCTGAGTGGATCCGCGTCAAGCTCGGCATGGGGCCGAACTATCATCAGGTCAAGAAGCTACTGCGGGGAATGAGCTTGCATACCGTTTGTGAGGAGGCCCATTGCCCCAATATCGGCGAATGTTTCGAGAGCCGCACCGCCACCTTTCTCATTCTGGGGGATGTCTGCACGCGCAACTGTCGCTTTTGCGCCGTTACCTCCGGCCATCCGGATGCCGTGGACTGGGAAGAGCCCGAACGGGTGGCCAGGGCCGTGGCCGAGCTGGGACTGAGGCACGTGGTCATCACTTCGGTCACCCGTGACGACCTGGCCGACGGCGGCGCCGCGGTGTTCGCCGCCACCATCGTGAAGATCAGGACCTTCGGCCAGCCCTGCAGCGTCGAGGTCCTCATCCCCGATTTTCAGGGCTCTGCCGAAGCCTTGCGCAAGGTGATGGACGCCGGCCCCGACATTCTCAACCACAATCTCGAAACGGTCCCCCGTCTCTATCATCTCGTCCGCCCCAAAGCAATCTACGAGCGATCGCTCGGCCTACTTGCCAACGCCAAGGCGCTGGCCCCGGGCTCCCTCACCAAGTCAGGTCTTATGCTTGGCCTCGGAGAGGAGAAGGAGGAGGTGCTGGCGGCGATGGCCGACCTGCGGGAGGCCGGTTGTGACATCCTCACCCTCGGCCAGTACCTGCGTCCATCGCCGCAGCATCTATCCATCGTCCGCTACTATGCGCCGGAGGAGTTTGCCGCGTTTAAGGCCGAGGGTGAGCACCTGGGCTTCCGAAACGTAGAATCGGCCCCCCTCGTGCGAAGCTCCTACCACGCTGCTGCTCAGATCCGTGGACCAGGACCTTCATGTATTTCTCCACTGCGATGATCACAGCCGCTGGCTTGCACCGGCGGGTGAAAAATCAACTCTCGCCCCCCTGTATGAGAACGGCATGATGTTGCCGTCATGCATGCTCGTGCTTCTACACGCCTTCGCCAAGAAGACCCAGAAAACGCGGCCTCGCAGTTAGATATCCTACTAAGCGTATGAACGACTACCTGGAAACGATGGGACAATGACTCATCACGCACCTTATGAGGATTACGAAGAACACGTCGCCGAGATGGAACACGGCGAGCCAGCTTTCCTGGCCGAGCGCGAGAGACTGCGCCCGGGATTCGAGTTGGGCAGGGCTTTGATCGCCGCACGCCTCGCTGCCGGACTTACGCAGAAACAGCTCGCGCACAAAATGGGCAAAGCCAACACATCGCCGTACCCTCCTTCCGTAGTACAACGCGGTACTAATTGTGTCGCAGTTGTGGTGCCGCTTCAAGGACTGGCAGAGGCCTAGCGGTAGGTTCTCTCGTCCCGCTTGCGGATATCCAAGATTTCGACGACCTGGTTCTTGTCGTCGACGTCGAATAGGATCCGCAGGTCTCCTGCTCGATGGCGATATTGAGCAACCGGGGCGTTGTCTAGCTTGATGGTGCCGTAGGTGCGAGGATCCGCCTGCAGTTTCTCTATAGCCTCTTTTACTCGCCTGGCCTGGTCGGTGCGTAGGTCCAGGAAGGCTTTCTCTGCTCGGCGGGAGAACACAGCTCGGTACATTAGAGCCCTTTTTGTCTGAAGACATCCTCTGCCGGAACTCCCTTACCCTCCCGAATTTCTTTCCGGGCTTCGAGAAGATCGGCCAGATACTCCGGGTCGGAGAATTCTTGAAGCGCTTGCTGGACCTCCACGTATTTCTCCACGTCGATGATAACGGCTGCCGGCTTGCCTTGCTGGGTGATGATCACCTCTCGCCCTTCTTTTCTCAAGTCGGCGAGAATCTTGGCCAAGTTCTTTCGTAGCTCATGGGTGCCAACGAAATGGCTTTTCAAAAGCTCGTACATATATATAGTGACCTTATTCGCGATGAACTCATTACGAATATGTTAATACTTACAGTGGCGAATGTCAATGGCTGTCAACGAACAGGGGGAGTAGTATTTATGGTGGCTCGCTTGGTTCAAGAGTGAGGTTGCGAATAGGCTATCATAACCATGATTCATCGTCAAGCAGGTTATCGTCTGGTTGTCTTTTGCACCGCCTCAATACTTCCCATTGCCGTCCTTATCCTCGCCCATGCCATGTCCACTACCTGAAACTCGCTCTGCTCTGCTGGCTCACCGCTGTAGCGGGCTTTGACGTAGGCTTCGGTGATAGCCAGCAGGTCCTCCCGGCCCAAGGGCAGGGCCGCGACCACGACACGCAGGTACTCGTATGGCGTCTCATCGGCGCCTCTGGGGAAGCCGAGGTGAGACGCATGCGAGAGAAGGCTCTGATAGATCTGGCGAATGGAAAGGGAAGCCCGATATTGGGGATCTGATCGGTGTGGACTGGCAATAGCGGCTGTGGCCGCCCTTCTTTTCCAGTTGGTGAGGCGGAGCCGGAGGGAGCGAAGCCAGGCCTTTACGCCGTCAAGGAAGGCTGGCCAGGACCAGAGAGACTCGCGGGTTTCCTCCGCGTCGTCCTTTCTCTCTCCCCGTTGCAACCGGACGATGGCTCGCACAAAGGCATAGACAAGCAGGACGATGATGATGGCGAGGAGGAGCCACTCGATAGCCTGGATTACGGCGGGAGGGATCTGGGCCTCCGCCGTTTTTCGCATCGTCTCGGTGTCGCCAGAGATCTCAGGAGACGGTGGCCTCGGCGGCTCGGGAACGACGCGGAATGCCCACATGAGGAAGTAGACGAAGTAGATGACGTACTGCAGGAAGAAGCCGAGCACCAGAGCCGTGATATAGATGGGCCAGATGAGAAGATGGGTGGTACTGACAAGCAGGCCGAGCAGACTGGAGGCGAGATCGAAGGAGAAGATGCTGGTCACCAAGAAGCCAAGGAGGACAATGGCGACGACGGAGGCAACGGCGACCAGCAGCCAGTCCCGGCTGAAGCCGACATCCTTGCTCTGTCGCTTCGCAGCCTCGGCGCGCGCCGCCTCGATCCGGGAGAGGGAGAGCGCCAGCAAGCTGAAGAAAAAGAAAGCCAGCACGGCAGGTATCGCCTGCCGCTGGATGATGTCAAAGTCGTCGCCCTTGGTGAACAGCGCAGTCAAGACCAGGAGGGCGATCAGCATCATGATGCCGGTCCGGAACGCCCGCAAGATGTCGCCGAACTCGACGCTTTCGCGGCCCGAAGCGATGCCCCGCCACCAGAGATAAGCGCCCAGGAGCAAGCCAGCCAACTGAGGAGGAAGGCCCTGAAGGATCTGGCTGAGCGTCCAGAACAGGTCGGCCAGCCAGCGGACATCGAAGACGAAGTCCCCTCCGTAGTACTCCGCCTTGAGGAATACGAGAACGGCCACGAGGCCGGTAGCGCCGACAACCCATTGGGCTTTCGCCCCTGACCAGTTTCGCCTGACGAGCGCTTTGGCAAGAAAGGTGGAGAGCAGCAGCACGGCGGCCAGCCACAGGGGCGATAGGACCGGACCCCGGTCGGAGAAGACGGACCAGGTCCTGACCCAGAGCATCCACGAGCTCAGCCAGCAAGTGATCATCAGGGACAGGGAGAACGACAGCAGGCCGTCCTCAAGCCAATTGTAGCTCTTGAAGCTCATGCCACACCTCCTCTCCCCCCACGCTGTAGATCGTCAGCCAGTCGAGATTACCCGCCGGGGCGACGACGTCGGTGTGAATGAGAGCTACCCTGCGGCCGGCCTTCTTGAGGCGTGCCAATTCTGCCAGCAGGTCAGCGGTAACGAGAGGCGTAACCACCGCAATCGTGGCGCCCCAGGGCAGGTTCTTGCTCTCCCTATCCAGCAGGCTCTCGATGGACATGCTCGCCATTGTCGTCACCTTGGCGAGGGCCTCCAACACCCGCGTGAGCTGGTCTGGGTCCTGGCTGGGCATGATCCTTATGGGCTGCGTAGAGTTCGTCTGGTTGCCATTCACGATGAGACCCACCCTGTACCCCTCTTCGATGCCGTGGTTGACCAGCGAAGCGGCCGTGGTTATGGCGAGCTCCAGAAGAATAGGATTGGTCCCCTGCCAGGCAAACTCGAAGGTGGTCAGGTTGAGAAAGACGATGAGGTCGATGGTGGTAGTGGACTCGTGGAGCTTTACCTGAAGCTCCTGAGTGCGGGCGCTGGCTTTCCAATGGATCCTGCGCAGGCTGTCGCCATAGGCATACTGCCGCACCCCCGCCAGACGGGAAGGGTCCTCGAAGATGGGCTGGCGGGTTTTCAGCTCGCCAAACGGCTGTTTCGAGGGGATGTTCAGCGCCGAGATGGGCACGACCTTGGGATAGACCAGCAGGTAGTCCCGATGGGGCAGAGTCTCCTCTCTATGGAAGAAGCCGAACAAATCGCCGGACCGCAGGCGGACCGGACCGAAGCAGTGGTAGCCACGAACATTGCAGCGCAGGCGATAGCGACGCGTGAGGCGCTCGTACCAGCGGAGCGAAAGGAGATTGTGGAGGAGAACGCGACCGGTAAGATAATGCGGCAGGCAGTCGCTGCCGAGCAGGGTAACAGCCAGGGGGAAATCATCCTCGACGTCAAGCCAGGCGAGGGGCAGCACCTTGCGATTGGCTACGCGGATCTTGAGGTCGACCTCCTCGCCGAAGAAGACCCGCTTCTCGCCAAACTCTCGCTCGTAGTCAATCCTGCTCAGGCAATAGCGTTGCCATAGTCGCGCCGCCAGGTAGGAAAGGAGAACGAGCAGGGCCACGGCCAACAGAGCAACCTGGCGCGTGATCGTGCTGACGAGGAGCAGAACGACGAAAAGGGCCAGCAGGTTTTGGCCGATCACGCTTCACCTCATACTGGCGGCCCGGCTAGCGTTTCCTCTACGGGCACTTCTACCGACCGGACAATGTCCAGCACGATCTGCTCGACGCCGTGGCCCCGCAGTCGCGTATGAGAACTGGCGATGAGGCGGTGAGCGAGGACGACCGGCGCCACGTATTTCACGTCGTCGGGAATAACGTAGCCTCTCCGTCTAAGAGCAGCGAGGGCCTGCGAGGCTCGATACAGGGCAAGAGTCGCTCTGGGGCTGGCCCCTAGCTCGATGCCCGGATGCTCACGGGTTGCACGCACGATGCGCACTAGGTAGTCCTCCACGGCGGCATCGACGTATACTCGGCGGACGAGTTGCTGCAGATCGAGAACCTCCTCGGCGGAGACCACCGCCGCAAGGTCGTCTAGGGGATTGGCTTCCCGGAAGCGGGCAATGATTGTATGCTCGTCGGCTTCAGCAGGATAACCAAGCTTGATCCGCAGCAGGAAGCGGTCCAACTGGGCCTCGGGCAGGGGGAAAGTCCCTTCGAGCTCGATGGGGTTCTGGGTGGCCAAAACCAGGAATGGTCGGGGAAGGGGCTTGGTCTCGCCCTCGATGGTCACCTGGCGCTCCTCCATGCACTCCAGCAGCGCCGACTGGGTGCGAGGGGTGGCCCGATTGATCTCGTCGGCGAGGACGATCTGGGAGATGACCGGCCCCGGGCGATACTCGAACTCCCCGGATTTCTGACTGTACATGCTGATCCCGGTGATGTCGGAGGGGAGCAGGTCGGGCGTGAACTGAACGCGATGGAAAGTACAGCCGACAGAACGAGCGATCGATTTGGCGAGCATGGTCTTGCCGATGCCGGGCACATCCTCGATGAGCACGTGCCCTTCGCAGAGCAAGGCGATAAGCGCCAGCTCGACGGCGTCGCCCTTGCCCACGATGACCTTCTCGATGCTCTCCCTGATCCGCTCGGTCACCCGGCCAATCTGCTCGATGCCCTCTGCCAACGGCTACTCCCCTCACGCAATGCCCATTGCTGGCTCCGAGTATAGTCCAAAACGGCAGAGGGAGTCAATCGGATGGAAACCAGGGAATTTGCCTGCAAGTCGACACGTTCGTGGGCCGGCTGGAGGAGTATACGGACTAGCGGATGCCGGGCAAATTCCTGGAGGAGCTAAGAGAGAGCCCTCTCGATACCTACAAACACCCTACGTAGGGGTGCATCCCTTGAGTCAGCAATAGCGGCAAGCTCAGTGCTACGCAGCCGCCACGTCAATGTATTCGCTACTCGACGAAGGTTGTGGCACAGGTAGACCGTCTATGTGCAACGCTTCGATGTGAAGTTCGATAGCCTCTTGAATCAGCTCAAGGTCCTCGTCCTTGGTCTCCGCAACCGCCACGCAGCCGGGCAAATCAGGCACATAAGCTCCATGCTGCTTGGGCCTTTCTCGATGATTACAACGTACCGCATTGCTTTGCCTCCTGGCTATTTGAGACCTGCTTGCTTGAGGATACTGTTTAATGTCCCCGGTGGCACATCCAAGCTCCATTGTCCCGGATACGGTCACCGTACCGGGCTTGGTTGGGTGCCTAAACTGACGGTGGCTCCCCTTGGTTCGCGCCAATCGCCAATCGTCATCTTCGAGCTGTTTGACTACTTCCCTCACCTTCATGTCTGGCCCACTGTGAAACTGTTGGCAGGATGGATCATACCATAACTGACCGTGAGTTCGTCGCTTACTTGGCCAGAGCGTGTGATGATCTCATTCGACCTCGGCCGCTAAATGTCGACGGTCCAACCCCTCTGGCCTGAGCTTCCTTCTGAAGGTATCCAGCAGGTCTTCCGCCAGCGTGCACTGTTATCCTCTTCTTCGGCCTGGCGCGGGAGAGATAGCCTTCCAGCATGATGGGCAAGCGGCAAGGGCTCAGATCAGCTCGCCAATTTGCGGATTGCCGCCTGTGCACATCCTCCTGCTCCACCCATCTGTCGTATAATAAAGACTACGCGGATCGCGTTACGCGAATCGCGTAACGCGATCCGCGTAATGGCAATGGCTCCAATGAGCTGGTAGAGCGCTCGCCCGTGTTCTGTTCGTGCCATAGTCTTCACCTTACTCTCCGCTGGTAGATGCGGCGCTCCGCATCGTCGGCATCCCTGGTGGTCTCACTCGACCGTAAGCCCCTACGCCTTGCGGAGCGACGAGGATATTCAGGTAGCGACCAACCTCCGTTGGCCCGACCATACCAAGATAACCGTGACGCCACGGAAGTAAACGTTTGCTCCAGAAATCGTTCCTTCCACCTCGTCCAAGCTGACGTGGTGGCGTGCGATGTGCTCCTCTCGTTCGGGTTCGACGACGAGTTGACAGATTCTCGCATGCCAGGCCTCTGATGAGATTGTAATACGAATGGTGCAGAAGGACAATGCAGAGTGGAGTTTCGCTCCAAGGTCAGAGTTGAAGTGGTATAATGCTAGAGATGGGAAAAACATCTGATGGGGGCGCAGCACCATGCCGACGGAAACGAGATATGAACACATCGTTTTGAACGACGACCAAGTGCCGCTTGTTGGCGGGACGACGATGAAGGTTGTGGAGTTAGTTATGGAACAGGCGGCATACGGCTGGAGCCCCCCAGGAGTTGCATTTCCAGCATCCCTACTTGACGCTCGGACAGATCCATTCAGCTCTGGCTTACTACTGGGACCACAAGGATGACCTCGACCGCGATATTGAATGGCGACTAGCTGACGCCGGCCAAGTCCAGCAGCAGGTCAAACCGGTTCCGCTCCGCGACCGGCTCACGCGACAAGGGCGAATCTAGTGCCAATCACTTTGTACATCGACCAGCAAGACGCAAGTGGGGAGAAAACCGCAAAAATCGACCGGAAATGGGGCCAGAATAAAGGAAAAGGCCCCATTTCGGGGCCAAAGAGGGCACGAGTGGAGGGATTCGAACCCCCGACCGGCGGTTTTGGAGACCGCTGCTCTACCAGCTGAGCTACACTCGTAGATTAATCGCCATGATTATAATTGATGCGAATCACCCTGTCAAGAAGCTGTACTCGATGTAACAGTTCAGATTGAATGGGACGAGTTTTGGATCCTGGACTTATTAGCAAATAAGCGTTAGAATGTAGGTATGGATATTGACATTCGTAACGCCAGTCATGAGACCCTCATCGCGCTTCTTGAAGAGCAACGGGCGACT
>JACPQF010000088.1 GCA_016190625.1 Chloroflexota bacterium
ACCCTCCACCCTCCACCCTCCGCCTTCTGACCCCTGACCCCTGACCCCTGTCCCACGGAAATAACGTTCCGGGGGATATCATCGAGAAACTTGGACGGGGCGGTCTCCATGCGGGTGCCGAAAATGAGGCGACGCCTAGCTCGCGTGAGGTAGAGCCGCTCCTTGGCTCTGGTTATTCCTACGTAGAATAGGCGGCGCTCCTCCTCCGTCGCGTCCGGGTTGTCCAACGACCTGGAGTGGGGAAGAAGCCCCTGCTCCAGGCCGACGATAAAGACGCTGGAGAACTCGAGGCCCTTGGCCGCGTGGAGCGTGATCAGGGTAACCGCGCCGGCGCTTTCGTCGTAGGAATCGGCGTCGGACACGAGAGCAACCCTCTCCAAGAGGGCGGCGAGTCCCTGTTTCGGCGGAAGGTCGACGAACTCCTGCGCTACGCTGCGGAACTCCTTGAGGTTGTCCCAGCGCTCGTCTCCATCGGGCAAATGGCGGGTGTAGTCGCCATAGCCGGAGCGCTCGATGAGGCGGTCGAAAAGAGCGAGAACGTCGAGGCTCTCGCTTTCTGCAACCAACTCGCCCAGAATGGCGGCAAATGGTATGAGCTTCTGCCGGACCGCCGACCCGAGGGAAGGCTCGGATTTGTCGGAATCGCCATCGGACAGCGAAGCCAGCCTCGCCAGCGCGGCGCCGACCGGCAGGCCACAGCGGGCTGCCCAGCTCTGGAGCTCCTCGACCGTCTTCTGCCCGATGCCTCGGGCCGGAACGTTGATGATGCGACCGAGGCTCACCGTGTCGTAAGGATTGTAGATCAGGCGGAGGTAGGCCACGACATCCTTTATCTCCTTGCGCTCGTAGAAACGGGTGCCGCCGATGAGACGGTAGGGCAGGCCATAGCGGACGAAGGCTTCCTCCAGCGCCCTCGATTGGGCGTTGATGCGGTACATCACGGCGCAATCCCGGGCCTGACAGCCGCCATCGTTCAGCAAGCTCTCGATCTCGCCCACGACAAGACGGGCCTCGTCCTGCTCGTCCCAGGACTCGTGGAACGTGATGGGCACGCCCTCCTGGTTCTCGGTCCACAGACCTTTCTGCTTTCTCATTTGGTTGACCGAGATCACGTGATCGGCCAGGCTGAGGATTCTCTTGGTCGAGCGGTAGTTTTGATCGAGGTAAACCATCTTGGCGTCCGGATAGTCCTTCTCGAAATCGAGGATGTTGCGGATGTCGGCGTTGCGCCAACTATAAATTGACTGGTCGGGGTCGCCCACCACGCAGACGTTGCGATAAGGTCCGGTCAGTTGCTTGATCAGAGTGTTCTGGGCCAGGTTGGTGTCCTGGAACTCGTCCACCACCACGTGAACGAAGCGGGACTGGTATTTTTCCCTGACCTCGGCGCGCTCATCGAACAGGCGGACGGCCATCATCAGCAGGTCATCGAAATCGAGGGCGCGGTTGCTCTGTAGCAGGTTCTGGTAGACCTCGTAGACCCGCCCGACGACCTCTTCGTAGTAGCTTTGGGCACGGCTGCCAAACGCCTGTGGGTCGAGAAGCTTGCTCTTGGCCGAGGATATCTGGGACAGAAGCCCCCGCGCCGAGTAGAGCTTCTCGTCGATCTTTAATTGCTTGATGGCCTGTTTGATCACGGCAAGCTGGTCGGCATCGTCGTAGATCACGTACTTGCTGTCGATGCCGATGCGTTCGCCCTCAATGCGGAGGAGCTTGGAACAGACGGAGTGGAAGGTCCCGATGTTAAGGTGGGCTACCGCTTCGCCGATGAGGCCGCGCAGGCGCCCGATCATCTCGTTGGCGGCCTTATTGGTGAAGGTGACGGCGAGTATATTATAGGGCCTGACGCCGCAGACCTCGATCAGGTAGGCCACCCTATGGGTAATGACCCGCGTTTTGCCGCTGCCCGGTCCCGCCAGCACCACCAGGGGACCCTGGATAGCCTCTACCGCTTCCCGCTGGGCCTCGTTTAGTCCGTGAAGTATCTGTTCCGCCTTGCTTACCACCGCTCTAGTTTACCCCAAACGAGCGGCAGCGTAAAGCGATCTGACTGCCCACCGGCGGGCGCGGCAGCGGTCGAAGGGGGAACGGGCATCCTCCTTGTAGGCCACCGCCTCTAGAGCGGCAGGGTGCGACTTAGATCTCCGTGACTGCCGCGAATCGCACCACCCCGTGGACAGCGAGGCTTCAGCCAGAAGAGCCAGTCGAGCCACCACGCTCACCCGGAGTAACCGGCTGAAGCCTCAGCGTCCTGGGGCTATCTTCGCACGCGTATTCTCGCATGTCTAGAATGAACGACTCCGCCCCGGCTGACGCGGAAACTTGGGCCGCGCTCCAGAGGCAGATGAGTGTAGGAACGTAGAGCCAGTCCTGCTATAATAAAGTATCGGCAGGGCCATCTGGCAAAAGGGAACGAGCATGAGCACGTGGATTCCATTCTTGGCGTCCGTGATGGTCATTTTCGGAACGATAAGCTGCCGGGACGGCGGTGGTCAGCCAACTATGTCCCCTTCGCCAGCCTTTGAAGCGGGACAGACCGCAGTGCCACCCAACATCCCGGCTTCTTCGCCCACGGCCGCACCGTCGCCGGAGCCTGCGCCAAAGGAGGCCACGGCGATTCTCTCCGAAAAGGGGAACGCCACGGGCGGGGAGCGCCAGACCGGGCCGGGAGGTACGATCCAGCCCGTCGTCTCGTCGGTCGAGATCGATCAGGGAAGCGGCAAGCGCCGGGAAGTTGCCCTTACCTTCGATGCCGGGGCCAGCGCGGCGCCGGCTCCCAAGATCCTGAGCGCTTTGAAGAAACACAAAGTTCAGGCCACCATGTTTCTCACCGGCCAGTGGGCAGAGGCCAATCCCGAGTTGGTCAAGCAACTTGTGGCTCAGGGCTTCGAGCTGGCCAACCACTCCTATTCGCACGCGGAGTTCACCAAGCTGGCGACTGTCCAGATGAGGGAGGAGCTAGCGAGAACAGAAGCCATCGTGCAGAGGCTCACGGGCCAGAGCACTAAACCCTTCTTCCGGCCACCTTTTGGTGATCGCGATGCCCGCGTCCGGGATGCGGTGGCCAAAGAGGGCTACTTCACCGTATACTGGACGCTGGATTCGGCCGACTGGCGGCCGGAAGCCACGGCCGCCGGGGTCCGGGACCGGGTGCTGCGGCTGGCCTCGCCGGGGTCCATAATCGTGTTTCACCTGGGAAGCGAGGCCACCGCTCAAGCCATCGAGCAAGTAGTCGTTGGCTTGCAGGAGAATGACTTGTCTCTCGTCAAGCTGTCCCGGCTTCTCGCGGAACGATGAATTGTTTACATCAATCGGGGTGGTTCGTGGGCTAGACCTAAAGGAGAAGCGTCACGTCATGGCGGGCAAGCGCGTAGGGGCGAACGGCCGTTCGCCCCTACGGTAAGCGGGGCTGCCTTGTTTGCAATTGCGGAACCACGTCTGTAAGCTAGCGCTTAGGCATGTTTCTTGCGGGAACGGTTGGTAGAAGTCGGCTCCCTGTAGTCACAATGGAGGTCGATCGTGACAGATGATTGCCCGAAGATCATGGTTATCGACGACGACGTTGATATTGTGAACGTGGTGAGGGAGGTCCTGACCACCCAGGGATACGACGTGGTCGAGCTCACTCACACACGGAACCCCAGCGCGGTGAGCAAGAGGGTGGCGAGCGAAAACCCGACGCTGATCCTGCTCGACCTGATGATGCCGGAAATGGACGGCTGGCAAGTTCTCGAGCTGCTCCAAAACGACCCGGTAACCTCTCAAACCCCGATCATCGTGTTCACGGCGGCCACTCAGGCTCTGTCGGACATCCAAGAATACTACGGCCCGGCGGTATCGGACTACATCACCAAACCCTTCGAAGTCGCAGAACTGTTGGAAACGGTGGAGCGGGTTCTCGCCGAAGCGGAAGGTAGCCATCAGCAATCAGCCGTCAGCTATCAGCTTGATGAGGACAGGCCGTGACCAGCCCCATGCGACCGATTGCCATTCGAGAAAACTGACGATTGAAGGCTGATAGTCCTTCCCAAGAAGGACTGATGGCTGACTGCTATTTCGCGCTGAACCGCACTCGTAGCAAGCCCTTTATGTCGTCCACCGCCGTCTTGAAGATCTTCACCCGCGTATCTGGATCCTCTACCCAGCGCACGGGTATGACTTTGATCCGATACCGTTTTCTAACGGCGAGAAGGAGCAGCTCCGTGTCGAAGAACCAGGCCTGGTCCTCGATCAAGGGCACTAGCTCGTCGGCTGCCTTCCGCGTCAAGCCCTTGAAGCCGCATTGAGCATCGACAAACTTGGTGAAGAACATCGCCTGGATTAGCAGGTTATAGCAGCGGGAGATGAACTCGCGCTTTAGGGAGCGCGTCGTCTCCGACTTAGACGACAGGCGAGACCCTATGGCCACGTCGTAGCTCTGTAGGAGCGACTCCACCAACGGGGGGAGCGCATTGAGGCCGGTGGAGAGGTCCACATCCATGTAGGAGACCACGTCCGCCCTGCTCTCGAGCCAGGCCTTGCGCAAGGCCCGGCCCCGGCCCTTCAAGTCAAGATGTATGTAGCCAACATCGGGATATCTCTCGGCGAGCTTCTTTGCCACCGCCAGCGTGCCATCTGTCGAGGCGTTGTTGGCTACGATTATCCGCCAATCATGCTTCAGATGCTCTTGGAGGAAGGCGCGCAGGGTGGTGACGCTTTTTCCTAGGACGTGTTCCTCATTATATACGGGAATAACTATGTCGACAGTGGCCATTGCCGTCTCCTTGCTAGCGGTCCAATGTGATATCTTCTAAGTCTATTGTCAGACCACCTGTGGTGCGATTCAAGCAATTATACACTATCGCCATCATCATTGCCGAAAGGCAGACCACTACAGCGGAAAGAAGAACAAAGGAGACGAAGAGCGCGGCCCCGGAAAGCCAAGCATGGTCATCGACAAACACCAGTAGCTCGTAATGGCTGGTCAAGCCGAGGAGGTTGACGAAATCGAACCTGACTAATTAGTTGACCAGGGGAACAACCTCGGTAACGAGCCGGACGTTCTCCATGATGTGACGAAGAGTGGAGACCGGCCTCATGATCACCAAAGCGGCGAGGAGGCTGGGGAGGAGACTGACGATCCCTCCCCCGAGCAGCCCGGGATCAAAAGCGGCCTGGCCTCAATGCGTCTTACTACATAGGTGGCTCGAACGTGACGCTGCAAGGCCCTATGAATCCTCGGCGAAGCGCTCCCTCATGACCCTTGCCACCGCAAAGGGGTCGCTGGAGATGACACTGCTGGCATAGAGCTCCATGGCGCCCATGTCGTTGGTCCTGTTCATCGGATCGCCTCGATCGACCAGGCGGACGATGGTCGGAAACCCGCTCCAGTCCTCGCTGGCCGGCGCTATCGGCGGTTGGTAGACGGCCACGTTAAAGGCGGTTACGCCAACACGCTGATAAAGGCAGTCGAGAGCGGTGAAGATGGCCCCTTTCAAGTTGGCGCCGTGATCGGAAGCGATCAGCAGGGTTTCCTTCTCTTTTATAGGGGTCAAATAGGCGAGGACTCGAACACCATTATGCTCGAAGGCCAGCCCAAGGTCGCGATGGGCGCGGTAAAGGTCGTCGAAGTAATTGGAACCGTTCCTATCGCGGTAGCCGATGGCCCCGCGGCGCCATTGCTCGACCTTGGCATAGTGGAAATCCCGGCTCAGCGTCATTTGGGCGTGGCCGTGGAGCAGCGAGCCACCGCTTTTCCACAGGCAGTTCCACATAAAGAAATAGTATCTGGCCGTCGGATCGAGGCCATGGGCCTTTTGCGCCCACTGCCAGGCAGTGTCAAGGTAGTCGGCTACCATTTCCTTGGTGAACTGGAGGGGATTATGCTGATTGAACACGACCAGACCGTGAAAGCCGTCATACTTGGCGATGTTGCTCGCCGTGACCGAAGCTTGCCCGCATACTCTACCGAACACATCCGCGGGCGTGCCGGTCGCTGGATTGCAGAGCGGGTCGCCGACGTTCTTCTGGATCTCGTCCAGTAGACTGGTGTTCATCTTGGTCTCGATCGGTCGTTTGGCCCGAAGCTCGTTGAACAGCGCCCCCTCGAAGGTGACGGTGTTCATGGTCTTGACCACCTTCTGCTCTTTGACGGCTTCGACGGAGCCAAAGAACTTCTCGATCCAGGGATGCATCTCCGGCGGCGGGTCGAGGCGACCCGTCGTCGTGCTCAACTGAAATATTTGGTTGAAGACCTTCTGGCTCTCGCCCGGCAGCGAGCGAACGAGGTCGGCCAGGTCGGTTATGTTTTGATCGCCCATCTGAGACTCACTTTCAGGCGGGTGCGCTAAGCTCGCCTACCCTGCCTTTTCTTATCTCCAGAGCCCTCTCGTAGGCGCCGACATATTTTCTGGCGGAAGTGGCCCACCCGAAATCGGCTTTGATGCCTCTCTCCTGAATCTGGCGCCAGATGCTCTTGTACTTATAGGTCTCCAGAGCCCTGACGATGGCGCTGAACAGGGCCCAGCGGTCATAGGGCTTGAACGCAAAGCCGGTCCCGTAGCCGCGCGCCGGGTTTACGTCCTCGACCGTATCGGCCAGTCCTCCGGTGGCGCGGACGATGGGAACGCTCCCGTAACGCATGGCGATGAGCTGGCCGAGACCGCAAGGCTCGAACTTCGATGGCATTAGAAACATGTCGCTTCCCGCGTAGATCTTCTGGGCGAGGGCGGCGTTGAAGGTGAGGAAGACCGCCGCCTGCTGGGGGTATTGTCTCACCAGATTGCCGAACATCTCGTGGTAGTGTTGATCGCCCGTTCCGAGGAGGACGAATTGCACGCTGTGGAGGTCCAGCAGGTGGTCCACGCATTGGCCGAGAATGTCGAAGCCCTTCTGATTGGTCAGACGGGAGATCATGCCGATAAGGGGGACATCAGGGTCTTGGGGCAAATTGGACTCTTTCTGCAAAGCGAGCTTGTTCTCCAACTTAGCATCCAGACTGTCCAGATCGTAGTTCTTGGCGATGAACTTGTCGGTGGCCGGGTTCTGCTCCTCGTAGTCGACGCCGTTCACGATGCCGAACAGCGAGTCGGCCCTGTCTCGAAGCAGCGGATCGAGCTTTTCGCCGTATTCTGCTGTCCTGATCTCCTTGGCATAGGTTTCGCTTACCGTATTCACCACGTCGGCGAAGAGAATCCCCCGTCCCATGAGGTCTACGACGTTGGCCAGTTCCGATATCTGGGGATAGACGAAGCCATGTTCGTCTATGCCGGCGATCTCGAGGATGCGATAGCCGAAAACGCCCTGGTAGGCTAGATTATGGATCGTGTATACGGTTGCCGTGTTGGCAAAGAAAGGGTCGTCCTTGTAGATGGTGGCCATCCAGTTGGGAATAATCGCCGTGTGCCAGTCATTACAATGGATGATGTCGGGCTGCCAGTTCAGGGTCTTTAGCATCTCTATGGTGGCCCGGCAGAAGAGGACGAATCGCTCGCCGTCATCCTGATAGCCGTAGATGCCCTCTCGGTTGAAGTAGTTCGGCGAGTCGACCATGTACACCGGAACGTTCTTGCCAAGCTTGCCCTCATAGATGGATACGGTTTCGGCAAAATGGTTCATCGGCACTTTGAGGTGCTCGATGGCCTTCTGGAGTTGGAACTTCTCGATATCGATGCGGCCATAGCGAGGCATTGCCACCCTGACATCATGCCCGAGCTCTTCTAAGGCCTTGGGTAGGGCGCCAGCGACATCGGCGAGGCCCCCGGTTTTGGCAAAGGGCACTACCTCGGCCGATGTAAAGAGAATCTTTAGGGGTTTCGACATTATCTGTCTAAGCTCCTTTCCGGTGTTTCTCGTCTGTCATAGTGGTCCTTCTGCCGAAGGGCGGCCATCCTTCCGTCGAAGGACGGGCATCCTTCTGTGGAAGGACGCTGCCCCTACAGCAAACACGACAGACCCGCTCCATATTAGTCCTTCGGCAAAAGGGCGGCCATCCCTTAATGCTTGAAGTGGCGCTGACCGGTGAAGACCATGGCAACGCCATACTTGTTCGCCATTTCGATGGTTTCCTGATCTCTGAGCGAACCACCAGGTTGGATTATCGCCCGCACGCCACCCTTCGCTGCAAGTTCCACACCATCAGAGAAGGGGAAGAAGGCGTCCGAAGCGAGCACGCTTCCTGCCGCCGCCGCTCCCGCTCTCTCCAGCGCGATCTTTACGCTGGTTACTCGATTCGGCTGTCCGGCGCCCATGCCCAGCAGGGCGTGGCTCTTCACTATCACTATGCCGTTGGACTTTACATGCTTCACCGCCCGCCAACCGAACAGCAGCTCGCGGACCTCCTCCTCCGTCGGCTCCCGCCGGGTGACCGTCTTCAAACTCACCTGCCCCTCCGGCAGGGCGTCCTTGGTCTGGAACAGGAAGCCGCCGCTCACTCTCTTGATGTCCATGTCGAGAGCCAGAGGGTTGTTTCCGCCAGCGGCCATGTCGACCTCGAGAATGCGAAGGCCACGCTTGCCCTTGAGGATGGCCATAGCCTCAGGCGAGTAGCCGGGGGCGACGATGCCATCGTAATGGGTCGGCTTGATGACCTCCGCCGTCGCCTGGTCCACGAGCCGGTTGAGGCCGACGATGCCGCCAAAGGCCGAGACCGGATCGCCCTCGAGTGCCTTCTGATAGGCCAGGGGCAGGCTGTCGTCAGAGCAGAGGCCGCAGGGATTATTGTGCTTGATGATCACCACCGTGGGCGCAGAGAAATCTTTGACGATGTTCAGGGCGGCGTCGAAGTCGAGGATGTTGTTGTAAGATAGGTCGCCTGCATGCTGGGTAGCAGAGGTGATACCTCCTCCGGTGCCGAAGCTCTCCCGATAGAGGGCGGCCTTCTGGTGGGGATTCTCGCCATAGCGCAGATCCATCACCTTGGTCATGGCCAGGGTGGCCTCCGCCGGGAAGATATCCTCCGGCTCCCGCAGATATTGGGCGATGGCCGTGTCGTAGCTGGCGGTGTGCTGGAAAGCCTTTTGGGCCAGGCGCTTTCGCGTTTCGGGCCGGACCTCTCCCCCCCGCATCTCTTCCAGAACAATGCCATAGTCGGCGGGGTCGACCACGATGGTAACGCCGGGAAAGTTCTTGGCCGAGGCGCGAATCATAGTCGGGCCGCCGATGTCGATCTGCTCGAGGGCATCTTGCAGCGAAACGCCGGCCCTTCTGATGGTCTGGACGAAAGGATATAGGTTTACGACCACCAAATCAATTGGCTCGATACCGTGCTCTGCCAGTTGGGCGACGTGGTCCGCCAAATCGCGGCGGGCGAGAATCCCGCCATGCACCTTGGGATGGAGCGTCTTGACCCGTCCGTCGAGGATCTCGGGAAACCCCGTGATGTCGCTTATGCTGTGCACGTCCACGCCGGCGTCTGCCAGCGCCTTCTTGGTCCCACCGGTCGAGTAAAGGGAAACACCGAGAGCCCTGAGCCCCCGGGCCAGATCGATAAGGCCTGTCTTGTCCGAAACACTGAGAATCGCTCGCACTAATCACCTCTCTGACTTCTTGTCACGATTGTTCTTCTGCCGGCTACTTCCACAGCCCCTTCGGCAATGAGTTGGATGGCCAACGGCAGGAGCTTGTGCTCCTGCTCGAGAATGCGGGCTGACAGGCTCTCAACCGTGTCGTCGTCCAGAACCGGCACGGCAGCCTGAAGAATTATCGGTCCGGCATCCACCTCCTCGGTGCTGAAATGGACCGTGCATCCCGTCACCTTGACCCCGTAGCTCAACGCCTCGGCCTGGGCGTGCAGGCCGCCGGCGAAAGCAGGCAGAAGGGACGGATGTATATTGATGACCCTGAAAGGAAACTGCCTCACAAATTCCGGCACGAGGATCCTGTCGAACCCCGCCAGCACCACGAGGCCGACCCCTTTCTCCCGCAGCAGCCCGGCGATGGCCACCTGGTGTTCGACCCTGCCCGGGTAGTCCGGCTGCCTTATGACCACAGATGGAATATTATGACACATGGCGCGCTGCAGAGCAAGCGCTCTGGGCCGATTGCTAACCACTACGGCGATCTCGGCCTCCACCTCGCCCGTCTCCACGGCATCGATAATGGCCTGGAGGTTTGTCCCCCGGCCCGAAGCCAACACGCCTATTCGCAGCTTCGCCATGAAACCGGTCCTTCCTAACATACTTTGCCGGTCGTAGCAACGATCGTAGGGGCGAATCCTCCCGCGAAAGGATGCGCCCCTACGATTTCAAGTCAGAGCCGTGGATTACTCCTAGCACCCGTCCCGCACCGTTTCGAGGGCCAGCTTGTCCATCTCCAATTGAACGGGCATAGGGTACTTGCCGGTAAAGCAGGCAAGACAGAAAGAGTCCTGGGGAAGATTTATCGCCCGGATCAGACCCTCGAGCGAGAGATACCCCAAAGAATCGGCGCCGATATACCTTTCGATTTCGGTGACCGATCGCTGGAAGGCGATCAGCTCGCCTCTGGTGGCCATATCGACGCCGAAGAAGCAGGGATAGCGAATGGGCGGAGCGCAGATGCGCATGTGGACCTCTTTCGCACCCGCCTTCCTGAGCAGAGCCACTACCCTGGGCGTCGTCGTGCCCCGGACGATGCTGTCGTCCAGAACGATGACCCGTTGGCCGGCTAGCACCTCCGGCAAGGGATTAAACTTGAGTTTGACCCCCGCCTCTCTGATGCGCTGGTCGGGCTGGATGAAGGTCCTCCCGATGTAGCGGTTCTTCAGCAGTCCCTCGCTGAAAGGTATGCCGGAGGCGCGGGCGTAGCCAATTCCTGCCGCCGTGGCCGAGTCGGGAATGGCGATGACCAGGTCGGCCTCGATGGGATACTCACGGGCGAGCTCGGCCCCCATTGCCTGACGGGCGAGGTAGATGAGCCGCCGGTCGATGATGCTGTCGGGTCTGGCGAAGTAAATGAATTCGAAAATGCAGAGAGCACGCTTGATGCTTGCCCGTCCGACGTGGCTTTTGACTCCCTCGTCGTCTATGATCACCATCTCGCCCGGCTCGATCTCCCTGATGAACTGGGCCCCGATGTGGTCGAGAGCGCAGCTTTCCGATGCCAGCACCCAGCCTCCTGCCAGTTGCCCCAGGCATAACGGTCGCAGGCCCAGAGGATCCCGCATTCCCATCAGCGTGTTCCTCGTCGCCGCCACGAGGGAATAGGCTCCGGTGAGCCGGCGCATAGTTTCCTGGGACCGCTCGACCCAGGATTCACCGGGGGATGACACCAGCAGGTGGGCGATCACTTCGGAGTCGGTGGAAGTGGCAAATTCGTGGCCGAGACCTCTCAGCTCGTCTCGCAGGTCCTTGGCGTTGGTGATGTTGCCGTTGTGGGCGAGGGCGAGCTGGCCGCAGCAGCCGTCGACTACGACCGGCTGAGCGTTGATGGGCCGGCTAGAGCCGGTGGTGGAGTACCGGTTGTGGCCGATGGCGATGTGTCCCTCGAGATCCTGGAGATTGTCCTCGTCGAAAACCTGGGAGACCAGGCCCATCCCGGTATGATTACTTATACGCAGTCCGTCGGCGGTAGCGATACCGGCGCTTTCCTGACCACGATGCTGAAGTGCGAACAGTCCGAAAAAAGTAACGCGCGCCACATCCTCGCCGCGTGCGAACACTCCAAAGATGCCGCACGCCTCGTGTGGGTTTTCGGTCATGCTCACCTCATGAAATATCGCTGACTTTCTCCCCGGCAGTAGGAGAAAGGTAAGGGGTCGACTTTGCTTCGCCCCTCGATTATAACCCCTGCGGGACAAAAATACAAGCCGTTTAGCGCCTTATCAGTTTGTCCGACTGGGGCTCATCAGCACGGGAGTGAAAGCGAAATCAATCTCATGCCGGATAGAACCTATCTGTCTGAATGTTGATCCTAAGCCTACCTCCTACGTCGCTCCTGCAAGTCATCGACCAGGGAGTTCAAGATCGAAAGCAGTCGGGCACCTTCGATGCCGAATAATCCGGCCATTTGACTGCAGACAACCTTATCGATTGCTTTCAGAGCATTTGGCATCGCTGTAGAGTGAAGTGCCTGCGCCAGCTCCTGCCCAAGTCCACGGAGTTGAGCAATGGTATCTCGGTCCAACTTTGGAACTGGCAACATGCGTAAATGGGTGGCCTCAACCTTCAGTGCTCCGCCGCCGAGCGGCGTGCACATCGATTCCAAAGCAGCCCTCGCCCAAATGCTGTTGAGAAAGGCGAACAGCGCTTCTACGGGCAATTGGCCTGTTCCGAGGGAGAATGTGCTGAAATTAGCGTCGATCAGGGCCGGGGCAGATAACGAGTTAAGATATGCCCTGGGAGCACCGTTACAAATGCGGGGCATGAACACGAGGCCTGAATGCCGAGCCGTTAAGGGCAACGTATGCCACCACGAAGGAGCAGCCGGAACGCTATTATGCTCCCAAAACAGAGGACGATGAACCGGCAAGGCCGGCTTGTGCACGTTGGGCCAAACTGCAGACAACTCGGGAATAGGAACGGATCTTCCATTTCTGTTCAAGGCTAGGTTCTCTGCCATGCGTATGTACTGCGCAATGCTGGACGGAAGCAGCGAGAGCCCATCCCTTGCTTTCCATGTTTGTACCCAATAATCAGGGTAGCAGGACAGCCCTTCGTAGTCTCGGGAAACGGCTCCGGCGCCCGTGACCAAGGCTCGATAGGGCAGCGCTTCAGGAGCGGTGATAGACCAGTAACGAAGATCCTTTTGATGGAGCACGACGGGTCGTGAGATAGATACAGGCAGAGCCAGTAGTACATCTCCCATCTCATCTCCGGGTTTGACGAGAAGCGATGGGAGAAACTGGCTGCAGGACTCGTCCCCCACCAAGGCTCCAGCGTGACGTAACTTGACCACAATTGCCGACAAGCCCTCGGCGTTTTCCTTGGGCTTCATGAGAATGGAAGTCGCTCGAGCCGGATCCTCGAACAACAGGTACTTTGTTACCTCATCGTAGGTTAGCTGTCGAACATAGAAGAATGGGTTGCAGCCAGTTCGGAGACCCTGATGGACCTCGACACTCCAGTTCGCAAGGTGATGAAACGCGTTCAGGGGAATGTCATTAGTGCGAAGAGCATCTGGAAGGAATCTAGAAATGCAGCCGAAAACTGGCAATATGCAGAGACCCGCGAATTCTGTCCCCACTAGGAGGTCTGAATTGTTTGCCAGACCTGCTGTTGCCCCCCACATAGTGCCAAAAAGCGGATGCGATTCCCCACCGCTTTTTC
>JACPQF010000091.1 GCA_016190625.1 Chloroflexota bacterium
CTCGTCCAATCTATCGGCAAGGGTCTCATATTTCGCATGCAGGGCACTAGCATCCATGACACGTAAAGCATAGCAGATGCCCTATGTTGTGTTCAAGTTATTCTGTATAGACTCCTAAGTGGCAACTAGCCGATGAAGAGTATTCTGCTCCGGCACTACAGCTTCTGAGGGACTACAGGGATGGGAAGGTTGATCTGCTGGCTCCCGGCCATATACGCTATGAGGTTGCCAGTGCCCTCAGGATTGCCGCATCGCGGAACCGCGTCACACTCGAACAAAGCAGAACTTCGCTCGCTGAGTTCTTCGCCTGGCGAATCCCCACTGTCCGCAGTGACAGCCTCATCTTCTTCGCCTTCGAGGAGGCATTCAGACTGAACTGCTCACTCTATGATGCTCTCTATCTTGCCCTGTCGAGAAGCGCCAACGCTCCATTGTTATATGCTGATGGAAGATTGCGGCGCAATATCGAAAACCGGTTCCCACTGGCTTTTTGGCTCGGAAATTATCAGTACTGACTAGAATTTGCCGAGGGGCTGACAGGTAAGCCGCCGGTAGGCCTCGCGGTACTTCTCCGTGGTCTTCTCCACTACGTCGTCCGGCAGTTGCGGGCCGGGGGGCTCTTTGTCCCAGCCGCTGGCCGCTAGCCAGTCGCGGACGAATTGCTTGTCGAAGCTGGGCTGAGAGCGACCTACCTGATAGCTTCCGGCATCCCAGAACCGGCTGCTGTCGGGGGTGAGAAGCTCGTCGATGAGGATGACCTGTCCATCGATCAAGCCGAACTCCATCTTCGTGTCGGCGATGATGATTCCCCTCTGGCGGGCGTAGCTGTCGGCAAAGCGGTAGACCGATAGGCTGATCTCCATCAGCTTTTCGGTGAGCGGCCCGCCGGTCAGTTCCTTCATGCGAGCCACGGAGATGTTCTCGTCGTGTCCGGTGTCAGCCTTGGAGGCGGGAGTGAAGATGGGCTCGGGCAGCTTCTCGCTCTCCCGCAGGCCCTTCGGCATGGCTTCGCCGCAGACCGTTCCCCGCTCGGCGTACTCGGCCCAGGCCGACCCCGCCAGATAGCCCCGCAC
The DNA here is from genome assembly GCA_016190625.1 of Chloroflexota bacterium. Taxonomy (GTDB): domain Bacteria; phylum Chloroflexota; class Dehalococcoidia; order JACPQF01; family JACPQF01; genus JACPQF01. The sequence continues at coordinate 1,074 of JACPQF010000091.1, forward strand.
CACGCACTCGATGTCGATCCGCTCCGCCTTCCGCACCAGCATCGCGCGCCCTCCCAGCATCACCAGAGCCTCGCGCCCGAACTGGTCCGCTACGGTCCGGTCGACCTCCGCGTCGCCAGCGCCCACGATTCCCAGGAGGTGGTTGGGCACGATGTGGCCCGTCTTGCCAAACCAAAAGTCGGAGAGAAGGGTGAGGACCCGGCCCTTGTCGGGGATGCCGTTGGGCAACACGACGTCGAAGGCCGAGATGCGGTCGGTGGCGACCATGAGCAGCCTATCGCCCAAAGCATAGGTGTCCCTGACTTTGCCCTTGAAGCTGAGACCTGGCAAATCGGTATTCAACAGTACCGACATAGGTGTATTATCCCCCTTCGATCATGGCATGCAACTGTAGGGGCGAATCCTTCAGCGGAAGGATTCGCCCCTACGCTGGATAGAATCATTCCCGCGGGAAACAGGATCAAAGATGCTCGTTCCCCCCCCTCTCTATGACACGGAGGATCCAGAGCACCACGGTGACTATTATGGTTGTAAACACGGCAATGGTATACATCCCGGCGCCAGCGGCGAGTCCCACGCCAGCCATGGCCCACATTCCCGCCGCCGTGGTCAACCCCCTGACGCTTGCCTCGGTGCGAAACAGCATGCCGGCGCCGAGAAAACCGACTCCGGTCACGACCTGGGCGGCGATGCGTCCGGGGTCCCTCGTGGTGCCCGAGCCATCGAAATCGTAGTTGGAGACGACCATGAAGAGAGCCGAGCCGATAGACACTAGCATGAAGGTGCGGAGGCCCGCAGGCATGCGACGGCGCTCTCGCTCCAAACCGACGATGGCGCCGAGAACAGCCGCCAGGAGGATTCTGAACATTAGCTCAAGGTCGTTTCCAGGCATCTACCTTACCAGCCGTGATAGGCGGCCAGGCCTCCGGCCAGTCTATCCCGTCTTGTCGCTCGAAAGGCCAAGCCGGTCGAACGCCGTTTGGATGTATTGCAGATGAAAGTCGTAGTTGAACAGGCCTTCGATCTCGGTACGAGACATGTGGGCCGACACCTCGGGGTCCTGCTCCAGCAAACAGAGGAACTCCATGTCCTCTTCCCATGCCTTCATGGCGTTGCGCTGAACTATCTTGTAAGCGGATTGGCGACTCAGCCCCTTTTCGACGAGCGCCAACAGCACTCGCTGGGAGAAGAGGAGACCGTGGGTCAAGCCAAGGTTCTTCTTCATCCTCTCGGGGTATACCTGGAGGTTATCCATTACCTGCGTGAACAGCCGGAGAACGTAGTCGAGAACAAGACAGGCGTCCGGCAGCACGATCCGCTCGGCCGAGGAATTGCTGATGTCCCGCTCGTGCCAGAGAACCATGTTCTCCAAACCGGTAACGGAGTAGCCCCGCATGACCCTCGCCAGTCCGCTCACCCGCTCACAGAGCTCCGGATTTCGCTTGTGGGGCATGGCCGACGATCCGGTTTGTCCGCCGCTAAAGCGCTCCTCGACCTCCCGGATCTCCGTCCGTTGCATGCTGCGAAGGTCTGTGGCGAACTTGTCGAGGGAGGTGGCGATGATGGCCAGCGTAGAGACGAACTGGGCGTGCCGGTCGCGCTGGACGATCTGAGTGGAGACGGGAGCTGGCGCCAGCCCGAGCTGCTTGCAGACGAACTCCTCGACGAACGGCGGCACGTTGGCGTGGGTTCCCACCGCTCCCGAGACCTTGCCTACGGAAATCATCTCTCTGGCCTGCTGCAGCCTGGTGGCGTTCCGGCGCATCTCGTCGTACCAAAGGGCCAGCTTCAAACCGAATGTCATCGGCTCGGCGTGAACGCCATGCGTGCGGCCGGTCATGATAGTATCTTTGTACTTCAAGGCCTGCCCCTTCAGTACCTCGATTAGCCTATCGACATCGGCGGCCAGCAGGTCGGCAGCCTCGATTATCTGTAGGCTTAGCGCCGTATCGATAACGTCCGACGAAGTCAGTCCAAAGTGGAGAAAACGGCCATCCTCGCCGACGCTTTCCATAACCGAGGCCAGAAAGGCGGTCACGTCGTGCCGGGTCTCCTTGAACACCTCGGCGATCCGCTTCTCGTCGTAGCGGGCTTGTCTTATCTGAGTCAAGGCGCTAACGGGAATGGCGCCCAACTCCGCCCACGCCTCGCAGGCGGCAATCTCTACTTGCAACCACTTGTCCAGTCTGTTCTGGTCCGACCAAACCCGGGCCATTTCCGGGTTTGAATATCGCTCGATCAATTTGAACCCTCGCAGAGACGACTAGAATAGGCCCAAGTGATGATATAAGATAAGGGCAAAACTGTCAACTCTTGCGGCCTTTCGGCCTGCCCCTACCCTTGGCTCTCAGCAGTCGAGCCAAGGTTTCGTCCGGCGCCGGCTGTTCCACTGCGGGATTGGCTGGCTTTTCACCGCCGGGCATACCCGGTTCAGGTTGGCCTGTTGTCTGTGGAGGGGCAATGTCCGCAGGGTCAGGCAATCCATCCGGATAGCGGCCCCTTCGCCTGACCTTGGCCCGGAGGAGCCGGCTCATCTCCGGGGAGGGCTGGGCCGGTGCTGTCCGCCTCCGCAGCTTGTTCCTCACGTACTGGCGAGCGCGCTCGATGTCTTTGCGCCCCAGCATGAGACGCCGCACGCCAATGTCCACCGGCAGCAGGAGAAGGGCCAGGGCGACCAGGAGCGGCCATTGATCGCCGAAGACCAGGGACGCTCCCAGGTTGTGAACGAGGGTCTCGTCGGGGCTGGACATCGTCCTTCCCTTGCCCAATTCGGCGATCCACTTGAGGAGTCCGGGGTTTGGCTCGAGGTCCCGGTACTCAGGCGAGTAGGACAAGACGGCCCCGGTGGTGGTCGCACCGACAAGCTCGCCATCCTTCTCCTGGGCGATCTGCACCAGGTAGGAGCCCGTCTCAAGGGCCTCGAACTTCCCTTCGTAGAGACCGGGCGCTTTCTGGCGAAGCGGGACTTCCTGCCGGCTCAAGCCGGGCGAGACGACGACGGCTCTCGTCTTCAGGGAATTGAGCAGCTCGCCTCCCTGGCCGGCGGCGTCCACCTCGATTTGTCCCTGCGTGCCCTGAATCCTGGCCCTACCCTGCAAGCCGGTAGCGCTGCTGCCCGGCAGGGTCCAGCGCACGGCCTGCGACCAGAAGCGGGGAAATCCCTCCCAGTTGACCCAGGCCTTGGCCCACTTCGATTTGGCGTCCGAGGTCCAGGCCAGCACCCGCCCGAGGCCGTACTGCCACTGGGCCAGGACCGGATCGCCCTCGGGTGAGACGAGGACCAGTTGGGCGGTGGCTTTGGGAGTAGTGGCCACGTAGCCTTCTAGCCTTGGCAGCCCTCCGATGCCTTGCAGGATGGGGCTGGCGCCGGCCACCGCCGGATAGAATGGCTCCTCGACCAGCAGGGACCGCTGGGTCAGTTGGGCCTCCTTGGCGAAGATCTGGGGCACGCTGTCGACGTCGTCGGCGGCATAGAATCGTCCGCCGCCAGCCACCGCCAGATCCCGCAGCAGGTCCGCGGCGCCGCCGCCCGCGCCGACCGTGCTCAAGGTGATCCCGGCCTCCCTCATCTGCCTGACGACCTCCTCGAAGTTGCCTGTCCTCGACCAGCCGTCGGTCAAGAGGACGATATGCTTGTTCCTGGCCTTGCTGTTTTTGAGCGATTTCACCGCTTCGTCCAGTCCCGCGTAAACGTTGGTGCCGCCCTCGGCTCGAAGGCCGCCGACGGCAGCCCCTACCCGCTGGGGATCGCCTAGAGGCTGGGTGGGAAAGGCCCAGCGGGCCACGGAGTCGAAGGCGACCACGCCGATCTCGTCCCGCGTGCTGAGAGCCTCGGCGGCTTTGTATATCGCTTCCTTCACCAGCTCGATCTTGGAAACGCCGCCCTCCTCGCGCAGGTAGTTCTCCGCCGGGAACTCGCTCTTGCCGCAGTGGCACCGGCTCATGCTCCCCGACTTGTCCACGGCGAGGACGATGGACACGTTGGGAGATTGCAGTTGGCTCCGGTAGTCCATGGTCACCGGTAGGGCCTCTTCCAGAGGAGTCCGATAGTATTGGCCCGTCCCATAGCTTTCTTCGCCGCCGATGACCGTCAACCCTTTCCCGAGGTCGCGCACGTAGGCTTGAATGGTCTTCATGCGGTCGCCCAGCGCTCCGGCGGGAACGTTGCTCAGGATTATGCTGTCATAAGAGCTCAGCTTCGTCACGTCGTAGGTAAGCTGGTCGGGATACTGCACCTCGACGTCAACCTGGGTGGACTTGAGGGCGGGTAGCAGGCTCAATGCTTCCCTGCTGTCTCTGGCCACCAGCAGCACCCGGGGCTTCCCCCAGACCGTGGTGAAGGTCCCCGCCTCGTTGTTCTGGGGGAAGGTGTCGGCGGCGGCGGCAATCTGGGCGCTGAATCGCCAGAATCCCCTGTCCCTGGCCGTCACGGGAAACACGAACCGGTTCTCTCCCCGCTGCAAGCGAACCGTTTCCTCGGCGAGTGGCAGGCCGTCGCCGAACAAGCGCAGCGTGCCCTCTGCGTCGAGGGAGCTGACCACGGTCACTTTCAGGTCGAACCTCTCCCCCTCACGCACCCGGCTTGGCGCCTCTACTCTGTCGACGAGGATCTCTCTGCCGGCGGCTGCCAGCAGAGGCACCACGGAGACCTCGGCGCCGCTGGCCCTCGCCAGACGTACTGCTTGCTCGGTGGATCCGCCCTTGTCGTTCCCGTCGGAGAGGATCACCATGCGCTTTGCCGAGCTAGCCGGAAACAGGGCCATGGCCAGCCGCACGGCGGCGCCGATATCGGTGAGATTGGCGCCGGGCGCCGATTCGAGCGGCTCGAGCGACTTGTCGGGCGACACCGTCCGCTCCACGAGGGCGTCGCCGCCGAAGACTACCACACCCGCGGCGTCCCTCTCTCCCATCCGGCCGATAGCCTCCTTCACAAAGCGAAAGGCGAGCGCTTTGCTCTCAGCTCCCAGGCTGTCCGAAGCGTCGATCAGAAATACGACGGCCAGCTTATCTTCCTGCCGCCCGATTCTCGGACCGGCCAGGGCGGAGATGAGCAAGATCATCATGGCGCAGCGAAGACCGAGGCCCAGCCAATCCCGGCGGACGATCCTTCTTCTGCCTGCCAAAGCCAGATAGACGACGACGGGCAACAGAAGCACGAACAGGAAGGCTATGGGGTAGGAAAAGGTCAATTGGCTCATGCTGCCGTTCTCCGTCTCATCTGCCGGCGCCGGTCGACCCACCATTCCAGCATCAGGATTCCCAACGCCATCACGATCAGCGCCTGCCATAGCTCTCGCTTTGCCGTCAAGTCGGAGCCAGCGGTGGCAGAGTCCTCGCCCCGAAGGGGAATGGTTTTGGCGGGTGTGGTATCGGATTCCTGCGGGTCGGCGAGGTTGACCACAAAGCGGGCGAGGGACTCTCCGCCGCCATCGAGGCGCTGCACGACCTCGTACACGCCCGGCCAGTCGGTTTCGGCGTAGGTAAGGCCACCGTGGACGGGGGCCGCCTTCCAGCGGCTCCCGTCCGGGCGCCTGATCTCTATCTCACGCACCCGCGGGTCCGCACCGAGCGTTACCGGATCGCCGGGCTTCACATCGGGCGGGAATCCCGGTCCGCCAGTTGGCCCCAACCAGCCAACTAAGTTGGACGTCAGAATAGGAAAGGCCACGAGGAGCGGCAGATTGCTGGCGTGAAGGTCGAAGGGCAGGATGGCCATCCGTCTGCCCTCCCTTTCCCCGGCGAGCAGCAGAGGTACGTCGCCGGATTGCAGGAGCGTTTTGGCCCAGGCCGGCGGCGCCACCCGGCTGGCTCTCGCCACCCGCAAGTCGCCAGCGTCCACGTTGCGCAACAACGGATCGTCAGACTGCAGCTTCGTGACGCTCAGATTCTCCACGGTCTCCCTGACGTCGAAGAAGACGTTGGACTGTGGCGGCCCAACGAGCAGGACACTCCCCCGGGGTAGCGCCTCGGGAATCACGCCGTCGAGAACGTAAAGGTCGAAGCCGTCAGGAATGGTCGCGGTATCGGCGGCCAGCTTCGATAGCTCGACGCCGGGGAGCAGGTTGAGGGCGCGCTCGAGGAATAGGTTTCCCTTGCTGACGAGTAGGGTGGCGATCTTGCCGGAGGACCGGCGCAAGGCCCAGGCCGTATTGTCGGCGGACAGGTCGTCTGAGGCTTCCAGACGGGCTTGTACGAGTTCCGCATCGGCCGGCAGGTCGGTCCAGGCGAAACCGCTCTCTGCATCGGGGGCAAGCTCGACGTCGCGGACGGCGAATACCTGGCCGTCGACGTAGACGCCAGCTCGTCCTGTTTGCGCGGCTTCGCCGTAGTTGGTTAGACCGAGAAACAGCCCCACTCCTGTCGGGCCGTCGCGTAGGGCGATGGAAGATATGGCCGCGTTGTTGCCGGAGGTGCCCACTGGGATGAAGCGCAGAGGAACGGGTATCCTGTCGGCGGGGACGTTGCCGATTCCCCCGTCGCCGACGACCACGATAGTGGAGTTTGGCACCCTGGCCGCGGAAGCGATGGCGAGGGCCAGGGCGTCTGCGTAGTTCGCCGAACCGTTCTTGGCTCTGAGGCCGGCGAGCGCGGACTTGATAATGGACTTTTCGCGCGAGCTAGACACGGCCACCTCGGCCTGGCCGGAGACGAGGACGATAGTGATTTGGTCCTCCGATCCGAGATCGTCGACCAGCCGGCTAACGACGGTTTTGGCGGCCTCAAAACGACTTGGCTTGACGTCTGTCGCCTGCATGCTGGCCGAGCCGTCGAGGAGGACTATGACGTTTCCCCGGACGCTAGCGGGGCCGGCGAAAAAGGGCCGGGCAGCCGCCAGCACGAGGACGGTGAGGATGAGCAACTGTAGAAAAAGCAGGAGATTGCGCCGCAGCCGCTGCCAGGGTGCATTAGCCTGCATGTCGCGCAGCGCCTGCGCCCAGAGGAGGGTGCTGGATACCGGGGTCTCTTGCCGGCGCAGCTTGAGCACGTAGAACAGGATTATGGGCAGCGCCAGAGCGGAAAAGCCCAGCGCCAGAGGCACAAATAGACCCATGGTTAGTCAGCCCTTCTCATTTGACGAGCTTTCGCTGCCGTAGGCGGTGAAGGATCAGTTCTTCGAAGGGAAGGCCCGTGTTCACGGGAACGTAGCCGATGCCCAAACCGTGGCAGAACGCCCTTATTTCGCTCTTCCAGGCCTGAAGTCGCTGGCGGTAGACCGACAGGGCGTTCGCGTCCACGCTCACGTCAAAGGCTTCCCCCGTCTCCACATCGATCAACTGAAGGTCTCCGGCAAGCTCGGGTTCCTCCTCGTCGGGGGCGAGAACGTGAACGACGCTGATCTCGTAGCCCCGGGATTGGAGATTACGCAGGCCGTCGAAGAATCCCGCTGGCGCCAGGAGGTCCGAGATCAGCACTAGCGTCCCCGCGTGGCGGCTCCGACGGGCGTAGGCGGTGAGAGCTTCGTCGAGGTTCGTCACTCCCCCCGGCGCGGCCGCGCTCAAAAAGCCGAGGTAGCGTAGAGCCTGGCTCCTGCCGCGGGTGAGAGGGAAAGGCTCGACGTCACCGCCGCGAAGCGCCGCCGCGGCCAGCCTGTCCAGCCCGGACAGCGCGATGTAGCCCAGAGCCGCCGCCACCCGCCTAGCATAGAGAAACTTGTTCGGCCTACCCCAATCCATCGACTTGCTGGCGTCGACAAGAATGTGGAAGGAGGCTTCCTCTTCCTCTTCGAAAAGCTTCACGAACAGCCTATCCAGGCGGGCGTAGATGTTCCAGTCGATCTGCCGCGGGTCATCCCCCACGGCGTAGTTCCGGTAGTCGGCGAACTCTACGGAACTGCCCCGCTTTGTGGATCGCCTATCTCCTTTCATCAACCCGGCTCTCGCCCTCCTGGTAATCAAGCTCAGGCGGTCGAGCTTCCTCAGAAAGGCTTCGTCAAGCAGGCCTGGCGCGACCCCCATCACTTCTCGTCCTCCGGCACCGAATTGACGATCTCCGCCAGGATCGCATCGGTGGCCATCCCCTCGGCCTCACCCTCGAAGTTGAGGATGAGCCGGTGTCGCAGCGCCGGCAGAGCCATGGCCCGGATGTCGTCGAAGGCGGCGTTCAGGCGCCCGTCGAGGAGAGCGGCGATTTTGGCGGCGAAGATCATCGACTGGGCGCCCCGAGGGCTGCTGCCGTAGCGCACGAAGCGCTTCACCAAGGGTGTGGCCTCAGGCGCATCGGGGTGGGTCGACATGAGAAGCCGAACGGCGTATTTCGTGACGTGGGAAGCTACGGGGACTTCCCGGGCCAGCGCTCCCATGCGCGCGATCGTCTTGCCGGTAGCTGCCTTTCCCGTCTGCGGGGCGGTCGCCGCCGTCGTCCGGTTCAGAATCTCCGCCAGTTCCGACGGCTGGGGGAAGCCGACGTTCAGCTTGAAAAAGAAGCGGTCGAGCTGGGCCTCAGGCAGGGGATAAGTTCCCTCCATCTCCAGGGGATTCTGGGTGGCCAGCACGAAAAAGGGCGACGGCAGATGGTGGGTGGTGTTCGCCACCGTAACGGTACGCTCCTGCATCGCCTCGAGCAGGGCCGACTGCGTCTTCGGCGTGGCCCGGTTGACCTCGTCGGCCAGCAGTAGGTTGGTGAAGACCGGTCCCGGCTGGAAGCGGAAAGCCCTTCTTCCCGATTCGTCCTCGGCCACCATGTTGGTGCCGACGATGTCGGCGGGCATCAGATCGGGCGTAAACTGGACTCTGGAGAAGGAGAGGTCCAGCGCCGCGGCCAGTGTCTTTACCAGAACGGTTTTTCCCAGGCCGGGTACGCCCTCGAGAAGAGCATGGCCGCCGGCGATGATGCAGACGAGAACGCTACGAACTATCTCCGACTGCCCCACGATCACGGTGGCCACCTCCCGCTCGATGCGGGCCGCCGTGGCGCGGAATTCTTCGACGCTCGAGTTTGATTCTGGCATCGTTCGGGTCCCCTTTCTCTTGTTTGCCGTACCGCCATACCTGAGTACGGCGTCAACGGAGTTTCAACGGATAACCTAGATTTGCACTAACTCGCGAGTCGCCAGGGCCGTAGGGGCAAAGCATTGGCGCAAGGCCTTTGACCTATCCTTCACGCTCCTTCGCCAATGCTTCGCCCGCCCCGCTCACGCCCTGCGACCAAGATTGTCCGATAGGACCAGACCCCTCGCGCCAACGCACCGGGCGGGCGAAGTCCTTCCGGGAAGGACAAAGTTTATTGGGAGCTCCGAAGTAACTGGTTCTGCGAATGCTTCGCCCCTACGACCTTGGTTGGCCGCACTGTTGTCCCGAGCTAAGATGTGGAAGGCACCAGCCATCCGTTTATCCGTTGCCCCATCCGTTGACGCCGCAACCCGATCCCCGCCTCACGACCTCTTTGTGAATCTGCATCAATCCCTGGGAGCGGTCGCCGGCTCCAGCGATGTAAAGTACCCTCTGACGTATTCCTTCAGGTTGGCGGGCACGTCGCTCGCATCGAGGGAGCGGGCCGCGGCAGCCGAGTAGGTGTCGAAGACCTGGCTGTACGGCACCACAGAGCTACCAGACCCCGGCTGGGTCGCCACCCATTGAGATTCGTTTTCGCCGGCGTCGTTCGCGCCTGGCAAGAACATGGGCTTCCCCTCGCTATCGATCCCGCCGGGCGTGAAGACGGGCTCGTAGCTGCCGGTTCCGGTGGTCCCCGGCCGGTCCGTCACGGGCTGCCCGGCGCTGGACGAAACAGCCCCCGGCGAAGTGGGAGCAGTGGTTCCCGCCACGTTGCCCGGCCCCTGCGGCCCGCCCGATCCGGTTCCCTGGGTTCCTGAGTTTCCGCTGCCTGGGTTGGCGCCCGCGTCTTGTCCGCTGGCTCCGGCGTTTGTCTGAGAAGAGCCGCTGCCGGTCGTGCTCCGGACGAAGCTGCCGGCTGTGGTGGAGCCGGCCCGGGCTATCGTAGCCTGGCTATTTCGCAGTTGCGACAAGGCCCGCTCCGCAGCCAATTGATCGGCCATCCGCCGGTCCGTTTCCGCCAACTCTGTCGCCGCCCGATTCAAGGCGTCCCTGGCTGTCTGAGAATCGCCTGCTCTCAGGGCATCCGCCACCCTCGCGAGTTGCGTGGCCAGCCGGGGATTGGCGCTGGAGAGGGCCCCAGCCGTAGCAGACAAGCTATCGGCGGCCTTACTCTGTTGCTCACCGGACATCCCATCTAGCTTCTCGGCCAGGTCGGACAGGTCTTCGCCGAGCCGATCCGGCTTGGCGCTGGCGCCGGCCTGAAGCGAGGGGTCTAGCCTCGACAGGCCCTGAAGCCCCTTGGCAAGCTGCTCCAGCCCGAGACGCTCAGCGAGCAGGGTCCGATCGTCCAGCTTCGCCAGCTTGTCCTGGGCGGCGGCAATCTTCGCCAGCGCCTCCTCTTTGGTGAGACCGGGACGGGCCAGATCTTCGGCCAATCGATCGATGGCTCGTTGCGTTTCCTCCCGCGTCTCGCTGGAACCGGCCGGCGCGGCTTCCTCCAGTTCTTTGCTAACCTGCTCGATTTTCGCCCGTTCCTCCTTGATGCTCTGGGCGGTGGCGGATCGCTCCGCCAGGATGAAGTCCATGGAGTTAGGAAGCAGGAGGGCAGCTACCAAGGCAACCAGAAGGCCAGCGGCAACCAGCAAGCGCCTTGGCGCGATAGTCAGCGGCGCCAAAGCTTTGGGGTCGAGGCAGGCAGCGGCTCTGGCAGCGTCCTCTCTTTGGGCGACGGCGAGCGCGGAAGTGTCTCCCCTCTCCGCCAATTCGACTGCCGTGGAGAGCCTTTCCTTGAGGCTAGCCCGTCTGTCGACGATCTTGGCCACCTCCATGGTTTTGTGTTTTCTCACGTAGACCGAAGCCGCAAGGAGCAGAACTGCGGCGACTACCAGCCCGGTGCCAACCGCGATCTGCTGGTTCGGAGTCAACAGTGGAGCGAATCGGCTGGCCAGATTGAGGGCGAGCGAGAGGGCCAGACCCAGAGCAAGTCCCATGGCAGCCCTCGATAGGCATCTCTGCCACCTCAGCCGGCGCTCGACTTGTCCCAAGCGCTCTCTTAGAATCGAATCCATCCTCTAACTCCGTTCTACCGGGATCGCCCGATACGGCGCGTTGCCAGGAAGGTCAGGATCAGGCTCGCCAACAAGTAGAGGAAAGAAAACACCAGCCAGGGCGACACCAGGAACACTTTTGTGCTGCCGAGCGTTTCGGTGAAGTAGAACAAGGACTTTCCGCCAGCGTAGAATACCTCCGTTGCTCCTGCTGCAAAAAAGGGATTGCTGCACAATACGATCCCGACCGTATAGATGACAGGGGACGAGCTAATCCAGCCCGGCAGGGGCGAGCGCCCGAACACCCCCAAGAACGGCGACGTGACGAGGAATAGTATGGGAAGGCCGACCGTCAGAAGCAGGACCGTCACGTAGCTCAACACGGTCGAGACCAAGGTGCTTTTGAGGAAGCTGCTGAAGAAGACGCCGACGGATCCAAAGGTCACGGTCGTCAGCAGGAGAATCCAGAAGCCGATGGCAACCTCCTCGGGCGACACGCCACCCATCATGAAGGCCATTCCCAGTATGGGGACTGAAGCCACGACGAGAGCCACCATGTAGGCGAGCGCCGACACGAGCTTGCCCCAGACGATCTGGCGGGCTGATAGGGGAGTGCTGACGAGCAGGTCGTAAGTCCGTCGCTCCCGCTCGCCAGAAAAGGCCCCGGCAGTAAAGGCAGGGGTGAGGAAAGATATGAGGGCCAGCTCGAACAGAAACAACCCTGAGAAGACGATCTTGCCGGCCGAGATGGCAGACGTCCCAGCACCGGCACTCATGCTCAAGCTAGCCCCGCCATAGATCAGCACGGCGAAGCCGCCGAGAAAGAGCAGGAAGGCCGAAAGGACGGCGAAGGCCCGGCGACCCCGCATCCGCCCCCTAAGCTCTCGCACGAGCACGGGATTATTCATCACTTTGCTCTGTTACCTTCATGAACACGTCCTCGAGGCCGTCCACGCGCTCGGTAAATGACACCACCGGAACGCCGCCTCCCACCAGCTTGGCCAACAGCTCGCTGAGGGTCCGGTCGTCCCCATCGAAGCCGAACTCCAGAGTCAGTCTCGTCGCCTCCGGTCCCTCCTGCTCGACAGCCGGCCTTAGCAGCCGGACGCCGGGCTGGCCTGCCAGAACCTCTCTCGCCCGGTCGCCCCCGCCGATAACCGTGGCCGCCACGATTCTCTGCTCATGCCGGCGTCGCAGCACCTCGTCCACACTGCCGGCGGCGGCAATCCTGCCCCGCTCGATTATGCCGATGTGGCTGCATAGCTCGGCCAGTTCGGCCAGTATGTGTGAGCTGATGACTATGGTCTTGCCCATCGCTCGCAACTCTCGCAGAAGCTCTCGCAGCTCGACCCGGGCTCGGGGGTCGAGGCCGGACGCCGGCTCGTCCAGAAGCAGCACGGCGGGGTCGTGAACCAGGGCGCGCGCCAGACAAAGCCTCTGCTTCATGCCGCGAGACAGAGATTCGACGTAGGCCTCTTTCTTCTCGGATAGGTCCACCAGAGCGAGCAGATCGTCGACCATCCGGATTCGCCGGCTCTTCGCCACCTTGAAACAGGCGGCATAGAAATCCAGGTACTCCCAGGCCTTCATGTCGTCGTAGACGCCGAAGAAATCGGGCATGTAGCCCAGATGTCGACGCACTTCCCGGGGGTTCTTCACCACACTGTAGCCGCAGACGGTGGCATCGCCGCCGGTCGGCTGGAGAAGAGTGGCGAGAATTCGGAGGGTCGTGGTCTTCCCGGCGCCGTTGGGACCGATGAAGCCGAAGATGCTCCCCTGCTCGATGCGCAAGTTAAGCCCATCGACCGCCCGCAGTTTACCGTAACTCTTAGTTAGGTTTGTGGTCTCGACAACCGCCATATGACGCTCAACGCTCGCCTTTCACCGAAAAATCGATCTGTCCGACCTCGAAGCCGCCACCGCCGAAGGCCTCCAGCCTCGCTTCAATGGCGCCGCTGACGCTCACGAAGGCGGCCGGCCGGGCGATGGGGGTCACGCCGCTGGCGGCGTTCCCCTGCCTGACCCATTGTCCTTGCTGCCAGTCGAATAGCTGGATTATCGGTCTGGCGCTGTTCGGCATCGCGGGGCCTTGCCCGGCCTGGTCGACGTGTAACGACAACTCGGAGATCCGGAGGCCCGCGGTGGCTGGCGGCAGTTGGTAGCGGATGACCACGCTGCCATCGCCAATCATGAGGCCATAGGGAGACCAGCCAACCCTGGCCGAGGACAGGTCGACGAGGCTGCGCGTCGCAAATCCCGCCGGTACGCTTACCGCCCCGTCGCCAAAATCCACCGGCAGCGTCGCCAGCAAGAGAACGGTGCTCTGCCGAACTATCCTCTCCCCCACGAGGTCGATAGCCAGCGGGCTCTTCTTCTTCCATCCTACCAGGGTCAGGCCGCCTCTAGTCCAAGTTTCCGGCTGTTTGCCGCCAAATCCAAACGACGCATCGAGAATCATCCTCTTTCGCATCTTGTCGCGATCGTCGCCTACGGGAGGAGACTGCGGACCATCCAGGATCAAACTGCCCATCGATGGGCGCCAGACTGGCTGCGAGTTCTCGAAGGCGACGTCGATCTCCATTGTCTCGTTAGCCTTTAACGCGCCGATCCGCGACACTTTGGCCCCGCTCAGCAGCACCACGTCCTCCAGATTCTCGCCCGTGGCGTTGATGAGTTTCCCCCTGATCCGGTCGCCGTCGACTCGCAGGTCCGACCTTACCTCCGACCCTTCGATGCCCACGAACCCCTCGGCCAGGAATGGCTGCATCGCCCAAGCGTTTACATTGACGTTCTTTATCTGCCCCGGATCCCCCTGAAGGATCTCCAGTTGTGAGGCTATGCCCGCCGGACCCGGACGCCAGGACTCGCTCAACAGCGCCTCGCTCCCAACCTCCAATTGATAGGTCCGCCGGGCCGGGGAGAAGACGCCGATGTAAGATTCGACCGACGCCGAGGAAGCGTCGTAACTGCTACGAAGCACGGCGACCTCGTGGACGATGATGTCGCCGCCCTTGGCGCCAAACCCGATGGTGTAAGCGGCTCCGGTGAAGAGAAGCGTTAACGCGGGAATGGTCACCCACGCCCACTCCCGCCTGTCGATTCGCCGCAGCACGAGATAGTTTACGGGGCCAATGGCCAGGATGTAGACCAACAGGAAGATGCCCAGGTAGACTACCGAGGGAAGGTCCATAGAAGGTATGTTGGTAAGGGCGTTCTGCATGCCGAAGGCGGCGCCGGTGCGTTTGCTCATGCTGGAGGCGGAGGCCGATGAGGAGCCGCTCACCAGCAATCGCTTCCAGAGGAGGCCATCCTCTAGCCATGAGTTCAAGGGCGGCAGCGAGATGTCGAACGCCAGAAACACGACCCTTCCCTGGCCCAGCCCTCTTTGAATCACGAGGGGGACGCCATCCTGCGCCGCCATGACCGTCCCCCTGCCCGGCTCGCCCGCCACCGATGCGAGGAAGGGGCCAAAGGCGCTAATCCGGGTGCCCGCTAGCACCTCCAGGCCGGAGGCAGACTGCAAGCTGCGAGCGCCAGACAGTCTGAAGGACAGAAGGCTCTTGAGGCCGGCAACCGTTTTCTCCCCGCCTGCGCCCCCGCCTACCAGAAGAGTTCCGCCAGCCGAAACCCAGCCCTCGATCGCCTGCCGTTGCTCCTCTCCCAGCTCGGCGGTCGAGATATCGTTGAAAATAAGCACATCGAGCGACCTGATCGCCTGGGAGCGGGGAGGGATCTGAGACAAGGAAGTACGGGCCACGGAAATCCGGCCCTCTCCCTGGCCGGGCGAGGAGGGCAGCTTGGCGCCGGAGAGGAAGTTTCCCGTCGTGGGATCGCCGCTTATCACGCCGACGAGAAAATCGTTTGGCTGAAGGGGTCTGAGTGTAGCGTTGGACGATGAGTGAGCCTCGCCGCCTGCTTCGAGGTTCACTTCCACATCACGCAGGAAGCCAGTGCTGAAGGCGAAGAGATGAACACGTTTCCTCGACCGGGAAGGAAGGGATAGGGACCGCGCGTATCTCGTCTTGCCCCCCATTTCGTCGGCCACCTCCAGCCACACCTTCCCTTCCACGTCAGGCCCGTTGTTGCTCAAGGTTACAGCGACGGGGAACCATTCGCCAATCTTGTAATAGCCGTCGAAGCCGGCCTCGATCTCCATCGTGATTGTCGAAGAACGATCGGCGGATGCGACGCTGGCGGCAGGGACTATCGCCAATATGAGGGACAGCAAGAGCGCGAATCGCAGCAACCGTTATTCCTTTTGCTCTATCTAGGACGAAGGTAGGAGCGCGATGTCTTGCAGCAGATCGCTGCGACGTTGACCAATCGTAGGGGCGAATCCTTCGGCGGAAGGATTTGCCCCCTACAGGTAAGCAAGACGGACCTCTGTTATCCAAGAGATGCGCTTGGTCACCCAATGTCAATGCGAACTGTTCCAATATCCATTATAACGTCAATCCCCTCTCCTTGGTTCCATCGACGAGGGTTGAGGGTGGAGGGTGGAGGGTAGAGGGGTCGGTCATCCTCGCACTCAGTATTTGTAGTCGTCTCTGACTGGAGAGAAGATATCGATGGCGATGGAGGGCTCGAGGGCGCGGGCCCGGTGGCGAACGTCGCAGGGGACTAGCCAGCTATCGCCTGCCTTGAGCTCCTTTTTCTCGTCGCCAAGCTCGAACTCGAGCCGGCCGGATGCGAGATAGCCAATCTGCTCGTGAGGATGGGAGTGCCAGGGGACCTCTCCCCCGGCGGCGAAGACAATTTCCGCCAGCAGCATCCGGTCACCGTAGTTCAAAGTGCGCCGCACGACTCCCGAAAACATCTCGATGTCGCTGGCCAGAGTCCTATCCCTAAGCATTTGTCCGTTTCCCCCTAGCAATCAACAATCAGTCCTTCCACAGAAGGACCGTCAGCCTTGTCCCCTCCACCCTCCACCCTCTACCCTCAACCCTTCCCTCTCAACGCCGTCCTATACGCCTCATATCTCCGCCTGATCGCCTCATGCTTCAAGCCAAGGATCTCGGCGGCGAGATAGGCCGCGTTCTTCGCCCCCGCCAGACCCACCGCCACGGTGGCTACCGGGACGCCCGCCGGCATCTGGACAATGGCGTACAGGGCATCCACCCCTTTGAGGTCACTGGTCGCCAGGGGAACGCCAATCACCGGCAACGTGGTCCAGCTAGCCAGCACGCCCGGCAGGTGAGCCGCTCCTCCCGCCCCGGCGATGAGGAGCTCTAGCCCCCGCTCTCTGGCGTGGACGCCGTATTCCCGCGCCTTGTCGGGTGTGCGATGCGCGGAGATCACGTAGGTCTCGTGAGGGATGCCCATCTGATCGAGAATACTGGCGGTCTCCTGCATTACCGGGCGGTCCGACTCGCTTCCCATCACCACGCCAACGAGCGGCTTGGATTCTTGCTGCATGGCGTTAGAACCACCCTCTCCTAGTTAGCTTCTTCTGCAATTGCTCGGCTTCTCTCCGCGTCTCCGGGCCAGGGTTGGCCTCGAAGCAGCTCTGCACCTCGACCAGAGCGTCGTTCCGCCTCCCCATGTCTGCGAGAATCAGGGCGAAGTCAAGGTGGGCATCCGGCGACTTCGGGTCGATCTGCAAGGCCATCTCGTAGTAGGTGGCCGCCTTCTCATACTGCCCCCGCTTCGCCAGAATCGCCCCAAGACCCAAATAGGCGGGAACAAAGCTGCGGTCGATCCGTATCGCCTCGTTCATCTCGTCGACCGCCATTTCCAGTTTCCCCTGCCGGAGATGGAGGCTGCCAAGATTGTGGCGCGCCTCGGCGTCTCCGGGGAACCGGTTGGCCACTTCCTGCCACTGACCGAGAGCGGCGTCGAGGTTGCCGCAGGCGGCGTAAGCCGTGCCGAGCGCAGCCCTGGCCGCCCTCAGGTCCGGTTGGTAACGCAGCATCTTCTCTAACAGTTCGATAGCCTGCCGCTCCTTGCCTGCCGCGATCAGGAATTCGCATTGGGAGACGAAGCGCGCGTCCTCCGCATTGCCGGCCGCTCCCGTCCGGCCCCCGGATGGCTTGGCGCCCGGCTCCGGCTGGAGCGCCTCCTCGTGGCCGGCCTCGCGTGCCCCGACGTCGGTGCGGAAATGGCAGCCGTTGAACTGAATCTTGCGAACGTTGGCGTACGCCTTGCGCCTGGCCTCGCCGATGGTGCGGCCGTTGGCGACCACCGTGAGCACTCTTCCCCCGTCGGTTACGAGCTCCGTAATCGGAGCCTTCGGCTGCCTTCCCGACAGCAGCAGCGGCGAGGCAGAGGATGGAGCAGGTCGCTCGACCAGTCGCGTGCCGGCGTGGAAAACTCGCACGCCCGCGTCCAGCGAATCCAGCCCCGAGATCGCCTGTCCGGTAGAATACTTGCCCGGATAGCCGCCCGAAGCGAGGACGACGCCGACCGTCTTCTCTTCGCTCCACTCGACATGGATCTGGTCCAGAGTCCCGGCGATGACCGCCTCGACGATATCGACTAAATCAGTATTCAGGCGCGGGAGAATGGCCTGGGTCTCAGGGTCGCCAAAGCGGCAGTTGAACTCCAGTACCTTCGGCCCTTCGGCGGTGACCATTAGGCCGGCGTAGAGGATGCCCTTGTATGGTATTCCCTCGGCGGCCATGCCTCTTACCACTGCCTCGAGGACGTCTGTCTTCACCAGGTCGACCATCTCCGGTCCGAAGAACCCGGAGGGGCTGTAGCACCCCATTCCCCCCGTATTCGGACCCTCGTCGCCGTCGAACACCGGCTTGTAGTCGCAGGCCGGCACCATAGGAACCACGGTCTTCCCGTCGCTAAAACAGAGGAGACTGACCTCCCTGCCACTCAGAAACTCTTCGACGAGGACCCGGTCGCCGGCCTGGCCAAACACCCGCTGGACCAGGGCCTGGTCGATCGCGGCGGAGGCCTCTTCGTGGCTTCGCGCTACCGTCACTCCCTTGCCCGCGGCCAATCCGTCGGCCTTCACCACAACTGGCAGGGGCTGGCTCGCGGCGTAGCTCTTGGCCTCGTCGGGAGAGTTGAAGGCTTTCCCCTTGGCGCAGGGGATCCCGTGCTTGAGCATGAGCTCTTTGGCAAACAGCTTGCTGGCCTCAATCTGAGCGGCGCGCTGAGACGGCCCGAAGGTAGGAATGCCGAGGCTCTGGAAGGCATCCACGATTCCCAGAGCGAGGGGCTCTTCGGGGCCAATAATGGCAAGGTTGATACCGTGCGTGAGCGCGGCGTCGGCCAGTCCCCGGATATCCCGGGCCGGAATGTCCAGGTTCCGGGCGATGAGCGCCGTGCCGCCGTTTCCGGGAGCGACGAATAGCTCCTTGACCTTGGGGCTGAGCAAGAGCTTCCAGGCGATGGCGTGTTCCCGCGCTCCGCTGCCGATGAGCAAAACGTTCAGCATCGACCCTCCTGGCCGCGCCAGCCCTATTCCCACTCGATGGTGGAGGGTGGCTTGCTCGAAATATCGTAGACGACCCGGTTGACCCCCGGCACCTCGTTGACGATCCGGCTGGAAATGCGGGCCAGAACGTCGTAGGGCAGTCTCGCCCAATCCGCCGTCATGGCGTCCTCGCTCGTAACCGCCCGGACCGCCACGACATTGGCGTAGGTCCGGCCGTCTCCCATGACGCCCACGCTGCGCAGGGGAGTGAGAATGGCGAAGCTCTGCCATAGCTCATGGTACAGCTTGGCCTTCTTGATCTCGTTGACCACGATCCAGTCGGCGGCCCGCAGGGTCTCCAGCCGGTCCCTTGTCACCTCGCCGATAATGCGAATGGCCAGACCGGGGCCGGGGAACGGCTGGCGAAACACCATATCCTCGGGCAGTCCCAGGGCGAGGCCCACTTCTCGGACCTCGTCCTTGAACAGGTAGCGAAGGGGCTCGACCAGACTCATGCGCATGTTCTCGGGAAGGCCGCCCACGTTGTGGTGGGTCTTGATCTTGGCGGCCGCTTTCGTCTCCCGGGACGTGCTTTCTATGACGTCGGGATAGAGCGTACCCTGAGCTAGAAAGTCGATCCGGCCCAGCTTTTGGGCCTCGTCTTCAAATACGCGGATGAACTCCCCGCCGATCCGCCTCCGCTTCTCCTCCGGATCGATCACGCCGGCTAGCCGGGCGAGAAAGCGGTCGGCAGCGTCGACGAGAACGAACTTCACCTGCATGTTCTTGTGGAACTGGTTCATCGTCCTCTCCACCTCGTCTCGCCGCAGCAGGCCGTTGTTGACGAAGATGCAGGTCAACTGGTCTTCTACAGCCCGGTGAATGAGGGTGGCAGCCACCGCCGAATCGACGCCGCCGGAGAGAGCGCAGATGACCTTGCCATCGCCGACTTGCCTCTGGATGCGGTCGACGGATTCGGTTACGAAGTTGCCCGCCGTCCACGTCCCCTTGCAGCCGCAAACTTCGTATAGGAAGTTGTGGAGGATGGTCTTGCCCTGCGGCGTGTGGGCTACCTCCGGATGGAACTGCAGGCCGATGATCCCGAGATCGTTCCCCATGGCGGCGACCGGCGAGTTGTTGGTGTAGGCTAGAGCGCTGAAGCCGGGAGGCATCTCGCTGATCTGGTCCCCGTGGCTCATCCACACGGGGATGGAGGCGGGCATCCCCGCGAAGATCGGTGAGGCGCTATCGTTCTTGTAGAGCACGGCGTGACCGTATTCCCGCTTCTCGCTCCGGGCCACCCGACCACCCAACTGGTAGGCGAGAAGCTGCATGCCGTAGCAGATGCCAAGAATCGGGAGTCCGCTTTCGAAGACGAAAGCGGGAATCTGGGGGGCGTCGGGCTCGTAGACGCTGGCCGGACCGCCGGAGAGGATGAAGCCTCTGGGATTCAGGCCAGCGATCCGCTGTGGCGAGGCATCGCAGGGAACGAGCTCGCAGTAGACCCTGGCCTCCCGCACTCGCCTGGCGATCAGCTGGCTGTATTGGGAGCCAAAATCGAGGATGACCACCGTCTCCCGGCTGGCGGCGTGGTCGTCGGGAGGGTTCAGTTGGGCGCCGGCCGGAGACTCTTCGGATTTCTTGGCGACGTCGAGATAAGTGGAGACCTCGATATCTGAGGTCGCCACCCGCCCGCCTCCCGGTTCAGTCTTGTCTCCCACGGTTCACCCCCTTGACAACAAAACAACCCCCGTCCTTCCCGAGAAGGAGGGGGTGTCAAATCAATCCCTCGAAGGATAGCAAACTTTCATAGGCTAAATTATACTCAGCCGACCTCGGATGTCAAGACAGATTGACGTCCTGCGGTTACCCAAGAAGACTGATTTCCATTCCCAGTGGGCTCCACTGTCCAGGCCCCTTGTTGGGCGGAACCTGTGCCTGCGTCAGCGCGAGAACCTGTCGAGCAGTTCCCTCGGTGAGAGGATCATGATCGAGGCATCTGGCGGTGGCTGAAAATGCCGCGTATTGCCGGTTACGAGGAAGTCCGCACGGCCCTTGATTGCTGCGGCGAGGATTGGACTGTCCTCCTGATGTCTGACAAAAGGAAGACAGGCTGCGACCTCTTCTCCAGCCGGATCATCTACCACAGTTGGCGTCAGCGAGAAAAGGAGGGTTTGCAGTGACGGCAGGGCCTCCGGCCGCTTCTTGCGGAGCGTCCGCACTGTCTCCTCAATCACCTGCCTCGAGACTATCATCGTTATCGTGCCAGCGACACATAAGTCGAGTAGTCTGGTCGGAGCACCAGTTCCGCCGTAAATGCCGGAGAAGAGCACGTTGGCATCGAAGAACACCTTATTGCTTCTTGCCATAGCGCTCCCGATAGATATCCCTCCTTACCTGCCGCCCCTCTTTCTGAATCTCCTCTAGGGGAGGGCCATGAGCCTCGAAGATTCGCCGAATATCCGTAAGAGCCTCGCTCGCCTCGCTCTTGCGGGGGGTGGCGACGATCGCCCCGCCTTTCACCTCGACCTCCAATTGATCGCCGATGGCAAGGCCAAGGCTGTCACAGACCTCGGCAGGAAGAGTAACCTGCCGGCGAGGGCGGATAATCATGCGATGGGATACCGGTCTAGCCATTTAGTCGTCTCCTGGCATGCTTATCAGAATTCAGAATTCAGAATTCAGAATTCAGAATTCAGAATTCAGATACCATTCTACCTCGACAACTGTGTTTGGTCAAGCAGGCGTGAGGGCTATGGCTAGGCAGTCAGCCATGCCCCTCCGGGGCGCCACCAAGGATGAAAAGGGGCAGGGCGTCCTGTCCCCTCTCCTGCCGCAGTGGGAGAGGGTTAGGGTGAGGGCACCCCGGAGCGCCGTTATTTTCAGAGCGAGTTGTGGATTGAAGGGCATACCTCCCCGGGCCGGATCTCAGTAGCCGCGCAGAACGACCGGCAGGTAAACCCGATTGGAGAGCACCGGTTGCTGAATGGCAAACACACCGCCAGTCGTCCCCGCGTAGACCGTGCTCGGTCTTGCCGGGTTGATTGCCAGTGCCTGAACCCAGAGGTTATCCAGGCCTGTGCTGAAGGCGCTCCAGCTTCCTCCGCCGTCGGTGCTCTTGGTCACGCCGGCGCCGTCTGTCCCCCCGTAGAGGGTTCCTGGCGCCGAAGGATCAGGCGTCAGAGACCTGACTTTAGCATAATCCATGCCCCTGTTCGACGCGCTCCAGGTGCCACCGCCGTTCGTGCTCTTATACACGCCAGCGCTTGTTCCCGCGTAGAGGGTGGACGGCGTTGCAGGGTCGATCAGCACGCCTGAAACGGGGTCAACGGTTAGGCCGGAGTTAACCAGGCTCCAGCTAGCGCCCCCGTTCGTGCTCTTGAGCACGCCATAATTCGTCGAGGCATATAGGGTAGAAGTCGTTCGCGGGTCGATTGCGATGCCGCGAAAAAGGGTCGCGCCTAGACCAGTATTAAGTTCGCTCCAGTTCAAACCGCCGTCCGTACTTTTACAGGGGCTCAAGCCTGTCCCTGCGTACACCGTTTGAGGCGTGACTGGATTAATTGCAACGCTCAAGACGCTGGCGTCGTTCGTGCAGGTCTGGATCGCGCTCCAGTTGTCACCCCCGTCTGTGCTTTTGAACAAACCCCGAATTGATCCGGCATACAATGTTGTAGGTGTTACCGGATCAATTGCCAGGGTGTAGAAGACCGCCCAGTCGGTGACTGCACTCCAAGTGCCACCGCGCCGTTCGTGCTCTTGAAGATACCTCTATTCATTATCGCGACGTAGAGAGTAGTTGGTGTGATTGGATCGATCACCAGGCCGTAAACGCTGGTTCCGATCAAGCCAGTGCTGGCCGCATTCCAACTGCCACCACCATCGGTGCTCTTGAATACGCCGCCATTGAAGTTCCCACAAATATGGTGCTGGGGGTCGTCGGATCGATCGCGAGTCTCATAACATAGGTGTCGGAAAGCCCCGCGTTGATCGTTCTCCAATTGGCGCCGCCGTCCGCGCTTTTGAACACTCCACCTGAACTAGTCCCAATGTAAACGGTGGAGGGCGTGATCGGATCAATTGCCATAGCGCCAGCTCCCCAGCCTTCAGGGCCGTTGCTTGTCCAAACGTTGACCCCCGCGGAGACTTCATCCGAGCGGCTGTTGCCTAACGTGAAGACAAGGATGACTGGGAGAATCCTGAGGAGAACGGCCTTGGGTCGCATGCTAGGCCTCCTTTTCGTTGATTAGACTCTTTGCCTTGTTCAATGCTGCCTTCTTGGAATCGAAACCCCGGGAAACAGGCCAAAGCAGCAAAGGCATGTCGTGTTGTAACTCAATAGCCGCGAAGGACGACGGGCAGGTAGACTCGATTCACGGCGGCCATTTGTTGGTTAACAAATACGCCGTCAGTCGTCGCGGCGTAGACCAAGGTTGACATCGTCGGGTCGGTCGCCAGGACTCGGACCGGGGAACCAGACAAACCAGCGTTGATTGCGCTCCAGCTCTCGCCACCATTCGCGCTCTTGAATATGTTGCCATTGCATGTGCCGGCATAGAGGGTTGTCGGCGTCCTCCTATCGATCGCCAGGGCTTGGACTGTAATATCGGTAAGACCGGTATTCACCGCGCTCCAGGTTCCACCGCCATCCGTGCTTTTCGAGACGCCGTACGATCCGGCGTATAGGGTGGTAGGGGTGATAGGGTCGACTACTATGGCAGCGACACTGGTGTTGGTGAGGCCGATGCTGGCTGCGGTCCAGCTCCCGGCGCCGTCCACGCTCTTGAATATGCCGCCGGGGTACACTGCAGCGTATAGGCTAGTCGGAGTCAATGGGTCAATCGCCAGGGCATTAATGTACGTAGTAGTAAGGCCGACACTGGCTTTGATCCAGCTCGCGGCGCCGTCGGTGCTCTTGTACACGCCACGCTCCGCGCCCGCGTATACCGTAGTAGGCGTTAACGGGTCCACCACTATGGAGTTCACAAGAATGAAGTTCATCCCCGTTCTGGCGCCGCTCCAACTCGCGCCGCCATTCGTGCTCTTCCACACACCACTGTTAAAGCCCCCGGCATACACTGTGGTTGAGGTTACGGGGTCGACCGCCACCGAGAAGACGTGTGGATCTAGCAGTCCGGCGCTGACGGCGCTCCAGCTTCCGCCGCCGTTGGTGCTCTTGTACACGCTACCTCCATAGGTCGCCGCATAGATGGTAGCAGGCGTAGTTGGATCGGGTGCCAGTGAAAGAACTCTGAGATGGTCCAAGCCACTGCTGGCCGCGCTCCACGTCTCGCCGCCGTTAGTGCTCTTGCACACGCCACCGCCGTATGTCCCGACGTAAACGGTGGACGGCGCTCCAGGGTCAAGGACCACTGCGCAAATGCTAATCCTGGTTAGGCCGCTGTTGGCCGCACTCCAGCTTTCGCCCCGTTCATGCTCTTGTACACGCCGTGGGGTGCTCCAACATAGAGAATTGAAGACGACCGAGGGTCAATCGCCAGGGCAAGAACGTATGTATCCGTAAGACCGGTGTTCACGGCGTTCCAATTGCCACCGCCATCCGTAGTCTTGAACACGCCAAAGCCATCGGTTCCCGAGTAGACAGTGGAGGACGTCGTCGGATCGATCGCTATGCTCCTGACGGTAGCGTAGACCGAGCCGGCCATGGCCTCGCTCCAGGTGCCGCCGGCGTTTGGGCTCTTGTACACCCGCGTACCTGCCGACGCGTAAATAACGCTGGGCGCCGTCGGATCGATCGCCAGAGCGTAGATGTAGTCACTTTCCAGGCCTGCGTTAATGGCGCTCCAGTTTCCGCCACTGTTCGTGCTCTTGAAGATGCCGTCACCCTGCGTCCCTACGTAGAGGGTCGTTGGCGTCGCCGGGTCGATCGCTAGAGCACGCGCACGCGTGACATATGATGGCAGGCCAGTGTTCACCGCGTCCCAATGTTCGCCACCGTCGGTGCTCTTGAACACGCCATGCGTATTTGTTACTGCATAGACTATGCTGGAATTCGAGGGATCGATCGCCAGGGCGTGAATGCTGGTATCGGAGAGACCATTGTTGACCTTGCTCCAGTGGCCGCCGCCGTCCGTGCTCTTGAATACCCCACTCGCGTCTGTGCCGGCGTAGAGAGTCGTCGGCGTCGTCGGGTCGATCGCCAAGACGCGGACCGTGCCGCCCTCAGGGCCATTGCTCGTCCAAACGTTGACTCCGGCGGAGACTTTACCTGAATGGCTGGTGCTGAATGCGACGAAAAGGAGAACGAGGAGAGTTTTCGGGAACGTGATCTTGTGCAACATCGTCGATCTCCTCCCGGCCAACAAGACGTTTGCAGGGTGCTTGACGAACAACCCGCTTTTCCAAGCGATATGAGAGGCCCTCACCCTACCCTCTCCCTTTTCCGAAAGGGAGAGGGAGAACGGTCCCACGCCGATCCGTGAATGTCAGACCTGGCCGCGCCCTTTTGTCAGCATAATATAACAGGGTCTCTTGAAAAAGCAAGCTCGGATAGCTGATAAGAATTTCGCATCCGTCGGAGGAACTTGGCTAATCGACCAAGGTGGAAAAGCTTTTGGCCATGCCGGGGCCGCCGAGGCGCTCGCCGGTGGGAAGGTAGTAGAGCCCGGCGGCGAGCTGATACGTTTCGGAGGGCGGGTCCTTCGGCAGGCTGAGCAGATGGGGGTCGACGCTTTGGTCGCCCGGGCTCGCACGCCATCCCCAGTTTGCTCCCGGAGGGATCGGCGATCGGCAAGTTCCGATAGGAGCCAGTAGATGTATTCTGATAGAGGCCGCTTAGGTACCAGTATTGGCCTGGGGGCAAATCCTTTGGCCGGGGCAGCTCTACCCAGTTTACTACGTGATCACCCGGCATCCACTGGCTGGAGAAGTAGAGGGGAACGTCCAAGCTGGCGTAGGTGGCGTTGGCGTTGTCCACCAGGCGAAAATTGTAGATGTACCCGGATCTGGCCGCACTGTCTCCCAACACTTCCATTTGAGCCTGAGGGTTGGCGTGACCTCAGACGTCTGCACCAGATCGCCGCTATCAGGGCGCACCGTGTCGTTCGTGTAGGATCCCAATACATAGATGCTGTCGATGCCCTGCGCGGCCGCTAGCTCCTCGGCGGCGTCTACCGCCTGTCGGGCGTAAGCGAGGGGAAGCCCGTAATCGTTCTTCGACCAGTATTCCCCAACCACGGCGAAAAAGATCTGGGCGACGCTCAACTGCATGGCGGCCACGACTACCAACAGGCCGCCCACCGTCGCCGTCGGAAGCAGCTTCAGCGCCCTCGGTCCCCTTTCTGCCAACTTGCTGCCGAACTGCATCAGGTACCGGACTCCCAAAGCCGAGAAAACGAAATGCATGGGATAGCCCACCAGCAGATAGTAGGGATAGACCGGTGAGGAATGCCTGACAAACAACAACGCCGGCAACACAACAGGCGCAAGCATGATGAGATACGGTGCAGCGGCAATAGCGTCACGGCGGCGGAAGGCTCGGACCAGGCGGGCAAAGGAAACGGCCAGACCCACGGCCAGAAGCCCGGCTAGAAGAAGACTCAAAACCAGAGGGAGACCGGCATCTGCATCGCATAACCTCCCTGCCTGATTGGCGAAGGCCTGGTATCCGTCATTGCCGACGACTTGAAAGGTAAAGCGTAGGCTATCAGCATCCACCCTCGTTCCCTCGCCGCCACCTATGGCCAATCGCCGCACGGTGTCCAGCCGGGGAATGAGGGCGGCGGCATAAGGGCCGACGAGCAGCATGAACACGGCAACCCCCGCCGGCCAGCCAGAGCACACGCAGACGACGCACTCCAAGGGCCAGGCCGATTGGTACGGTTGCCAGATAGATCAGGGCGCCCAAGTAATCCTGCACCAGCCACTGTCAGCCATACAAACGGCATGAAGCTGTCCCGCCGCCGTCCTTTTGTGGCGAGGTTGCAGAGGGACCAGACCAGCAGCACCGCGAACAGAGTCACCATGTCGTTTCCCCAGAGACGCCGAGAGAAGATGACCGCCCACGGGTTCAGGGCGAACAGCAGAGTGGTCATTTTTCTCCAGCTTCTCAGCGTCTGCTTTAACTGTCGGCTGCATTACCGCCTTCTGTCCCAGGTCGACGGCTGTTATGGCAACGCTCTCTGAAAGCCCGGCGCAGGCGGAGAGCCGGAATGATCGTGGTTTTCAATGATGATACGTGACTGCAGATGGTCGGACCTCTCAACAGTCTTGGGCTCGCGACCGGATTGTTAGCACCTTGGTAGGGGAGTTGTCAAGGTTCGGTGAAGGTATGCCTGGCGGGTGAGCAGCGGTACATGACGAGTACATAGGCTTGCATTGTGGGTCTGTCTAATATATAATGCAATAGCATGGTTCAGACCTAGCGAGAGGGTGGTGACCAGCACATATGAGTGCATGGCACATATGAGGGCATAGCACATAAGCGTGCGTAGTGTCTTTGCCAGCAAACGGGGGGGCACTATTGGTGTATGATGAGTACACTAAAGAAAATCGAGTAACCCGCGCTGCATCGCTTCCAACATCGGAGGCCAATGTGGAGCGGGTATTAAATGCGCACCGCGTTCATCTCTCAGCTACGGGACAGGTTCCGTGCCTCCGGCCCCGCCCTGCGACCTATCCCCCACACCTCGACCACCAAATCACAATCAGGGAGACAAGAGATGCTGTTGATTCCTGACCGCCTGTGGATCACCACTGGAGTGGCCGATGGTGAGACCCCTTTGAATGCCTTCGACAACGCCTTGCTGGAGGCCCGCATCGGAAACTACAACCTGGTCAAGGTGAGCAGCATCGTTCCGGCCGGGGCAATTGTGGAGGTAGAGGCGCCGGAAATCGTTGCGGGCGCTCTCGTTCCGGCTGTCTTGGCGGTCTGTACCAGCGAAGTGCCGGGGCAGATTATAACCGCCTCTGTCGGGCTGGGCCTCGGCAAGGGCTCTCACGGGATCATCATGGAGCACACGTGCAACACATCGCCTCAGGAGGCGGAATACGTGGTCAAGGCCAAGGTGGTCGAGGCCTTTCGCCGTCGAGGACTCGTCCTCGACGACCTGGTGGTAAGGACCTGCCATTACAAAGTGGAGAGAGTCGGCTGCGCTGTCGCGGCCGTTGTCCTCTGGAAGGGGTGACACTATGAAGAGCCTAGGAAGACACCTAATGCTGGAGCTGTGGGGGTGTCAGAACCTGAATTCGCTCGACCTCATCTCGCGGTCGCTACGCGAGGCCGCGGATGCCTGCGGTGCCGTTTTGTTGGAACTGGTTCTCCACCCCTTCAGTCCGATCGGTGTCACCGGAGTGGCGGTGCTATCAAAGTCGCACATGATGATTCATACCTGGCCGGAAGAGGACTACGCCGCGATCGACGTATTTATCTGCCAAGACGATACGGAGCCGGCGGTGGTCATCCCTATTTTCGAGAAGTTCTTCTCACCCGAGCGCGTCGAGGCAAGGGAGATAAAGCGAGGTGTCGTTGGTGAATGACCAGCGGAATTGGTTCGGTGAACCACCGGTATCAGGCTATAGACAGCTGTACGAGACCGGAAGCCTGCTCCACCAGGAGAGGTCGAGCTTCCAGGGCATCGAGGTGTGGGAGAGCCGGCCGCTGGGGAGGATGCTCGTTCTCGATGAGGCGATCCAGGTTACGGAGAAGGATGAGTTCATTTATCATGAGATGATCGCCCATGTGCCGCTCGTCACCCATCCGCGCCCTCGCCGTTTGCTCGTCGTCGGCGGCGGGGACGGAGGGACCCTGCGCCGCGGGCTTGAGCATGGGATCGAGCAAGGATTGCTCGTCGAGATCGATCGCCGGGTGATCGAGGTGTGTCGAGCATTTCTGCCCTCGATCGGGCGAGACGCCTTCACGCACCCCACAGCGAAAGTAATAGTTGGCGACGGCGTGGATTTTGTCGCCTCCCATCCCCGGTCCTGCGAAGTCTTGCTCGTGGACTCCACCGACCCGGTAGGCGCCGCGAAGGTCCTCTTCTCGCCGGCCTTTTTCGCCAAGGCCTACGACTGCCTGTCAGACGACGGCATTTTCGTCATCCAGAGCGGCTCGCCGCTCCTCATGGCGCCCGAGCTCATCCGGGTATACCATCGCCTGCAGCAGGTCTTTCCCATCGTCAGGGTATACTTGGCCTCCATCCCATCCTACCCGGGCGTACTATGGAGCTTCACCCTCGGCTCGAAGATCCACGATCCCGCCAAACTGGACGGCGCCGAGGTCGCCCGCCGGCTCGCCGAGCGGGGCATTCGTCCCCGCTATTATTCGGCGGAGCTTCATGGGGCCTGTTTCGCCCTGCCCCAGTTCCTAAAGGAGGCCCTAGAATCGGGAAAGGAGCACGACCTCTTTGCCGGATAGACTCCGGTTTCTCGCCAGCAAGCCGCGGGCGATCCCTTCCGCCATAGTATTCGGCGCTCCCCTCGACCTGACGGAATCCTTCCGCCGGGGCGCCGGCCTTGCTCCCCCTCGCATCAGAGAAGTATCCGACAGCATAGAGTCGTATAGCCCCGCTCTCGATGCCGACCTCGAGGACATCAACCTCGTCGACTGGGGCGACGTACCCCTGGACGGCCTGGATTTGCCTGGCAGCCTCTCGGAAGTCGAGACCTGGGCTCAGCGGGCCGCCGGCGAGGCTCCCTTCCTCATCCTCGGCGGTGAGCACACCATCAGCCTTGGCGCGATCGAGGGCCTGATGAAGCGTTATTCCAACCTCGTCGTCGTCCAGATCGACGCCCATCTCGACCTCATTGACTCGTTTGCGGGGCTATCGGTTAGCCATGCAACCGCGTTCCGCCGGGTGGTCGAATACATCGGGGCCGAATCGCTGGTGCAACTGGGCGTGAGGTCCGGCACACGGGATGAGTTCGCCCTGGCCAAGACGTGTCTCCACTCTTCGCCTGACCTTTCCCTACCCCCGGCGATACGACGGCGACTGTCGGGAGCTCCCATCTACCTCTCCATCGACATTGATGTCCTCGACCCATCTTGTGCGCCGGGCACGGGGAACCCCGAGCCGGGCGGTCATAGCTTTCATACCCTTGTCAGCTTCTTGTATGGCCTCCGTGGCCTCAACGTGGTCGGCATGGACATCGTGGAGGTATCTCCCCCGCTTGACCCCAGCGACATCACTGCCGCTGCCGCCGCCAAGCTCGCCCGTGAGCTGATCCTTCTCTTTGGTCGGCGCGTAGCAATAGAGAAGCCTAGCGATCCCTGCCTCTTGCATTCTGGCACTCGCCCTCTTGCCAAATTCAAGCCCTAATCGGGTGAATGAAGGCCCTGTCGAAGTCCTCCCAAGCTGGCCAGTCCATCCCAGAGGGATCGATTCGGCTAACAGGATTGTTCTCCGTGTATAGAAACGGATTGAGAGAGTACGGTCGGTTTGTGGCTCCCGGCCAGGGGTCGCGGGTGATGAATCTGCCTACCGCCGGGTCGTAATAGCGCGTCCTCAGGTAATAGAAGCCAGTCTCAGCGTCATTACATTAAGTTGACCTCCTAAAGTTGACCTCCTAGTGAGCATTCTAGGGAGCGAGAGAGGCTCCTGGTGGTAGAATGGAAACAGAGCCCGGCCAAGGTTCTGAGCCCAAATCTATCCACCAGGAGGTATCCCTATGCTAC
>JACPQF010000087.1 GCA_016190625.1 Chloroflexota bacterium
CCCCCCCCCCCCCCCCCGCCAGGACGCTAGCTTATCGCCGGCGAGGGCGGCGACGATGCGCTGGACGGTCTCGGCGTTGATGGCGTCCTGCCGCCGCTTCTCGTCGTCCGGGCGGTACTCGAAGCGGATTATCAGCTCGCCGTCCTCCTCCGCTACCGGCCGGTCGCCGTGCAGGAAGAAGCGGCGGTCCTTGCCATTGGCGGCCTTGACGTTGTCCTTCTCGGTGTCCGCCTCGACCAGCTTGAAATGGATCCGGTGTCCGCTCGGCGTCTTGAAGGCTTAGTCGCGGAAGTTCTCGGTGGTCTTGACGTAGTACTGGTCGTGGTTCGCCCAGTACAGCTTCACCTCCTCGCCCTCGTAGGGGATGGCATAGACGCCCTCCTTGTAGCGGCGCAGGGAGATGAAGTCGCCCTCGTCGTAATAGCGGCTGAAGAAGGTGTAGAGGTGGTCGTAGACTTCGTTCTCCAACGCAACCGTGTTCACTCCCGCCGTTTCATACCTGGCCCTGAGCTCTCGCACCTTTGGCGCGCTATCCAGGTCGACCCCCAATGCACGGGCGCTGTTTTCCGCTTCTTCTAGCGCTTTCTTTAGGGTGGCCCTGTCGGCGGACTCATATTGTCTGAAAGCCTCCCGCACCTGCGGCAGGAGGTCGTGTTCCAGAAAGCGGGTGATCTCGTCCCGCCGGGCGTTCATGATGCGATAGATGCCAAAGTCCAGGTCGGCCTGATCGAGCTGGAAGAGCTCGGACAGCTTTGCCTTGAGCTTGTCAAACGAATTCATCGGTCGTCACCTCTCAATTAGACAACTGCCCAACGAATGCTGAACAGCGTCTCGTTCGTGGTCCGCTGGTGCATGCGCTTCTCCAGCGCCTCGATCAGGGTGTCACGTTTTTCGGCTATCTCATCTTCCAGACTGAAGATGCGCTGGCGCTGGCGGCGCTTCTTGTTTTCCATGTCCCTGATCTTCTCTTGCAACTCGTGCTGCTCCTCGACGGTCGTCGCCTGCCGCGCCAGCCGGTTTAGCGCCTTAATCTGCTCCTTGGTGTCTCGCAGATCCTTCTCGGCTGCGAGGACCATGTCGTCGGCCCACTTCTCCAGCCGCTCGCGCGCTTCGTGGAAATGGCGGTTGTTCCGCTCCAAGGATTTGCTGACGGTGGCCCTGACGTGGCGCTCGGCATCGGCGGCCAGTCGTTGCCTGTCGTACTCGGGGACGACCAGGAGACTGAGAACCTCACCGTCACAGTGGAAGAGCTTCTCGCAGGTCTCCTGATCCAGCGACCTGCCGTCGTCGTCAAAGCCGGAGAACAGGAGGTAGTCCTCTCGCTCGAAGGAGTCGATCGCGAGGCGCTGCAAGACAAGCCATCCCGACTTGCCCCTGAGCGCTTCGATCACCGAGATTCTCGTCGCATGGCTGCCCACGTCGAACTGGACCTTGGCCACCGACGTCGGGAGCTCCTTCCCTGTCTGGATCACGTATTCGCCGAGAGGATGCCCCAGCCGGTAAAGGAACTCGCCGGGCACGTTTTCCCGCTCTTTGGAGATCATCTGGTACCTGCCTCGCGGCTAAGCTCATGGGCGAAGTACCGGGCATGGTAGGGCGTGGTCATTGCTCGTCACTTTTCCTTGTCGCTCCCCATAGGGACATGCCGAAAACAAAAGCTAAGGAGGGATCCGATGCCGCTATGTTATATTACTTAGGATTGGAGGTCAAGCCAGTCAGTCGAGAAATGCCAGAAGGTAGCCTTACTTTGCTGCTTTGTGGTAATATCGCCGGTAGGATGGCAAAAAGAAACGTTCCCCCAGTCACCCGAGGGAACGCCAAACCGGGGTTACTCGCCCCGGCGCTGTTACTATATTAGCATACCACAGCATCGATCTAGTGTCAAGAGGTTAGCGCATGTCTGCACCTATGGAAAGGGTCATTACCTACGTCGATGGATTCAATCTGTACTTTGGGCTTCAAGAAAAAGGATGGCGGCGCTACCTCTGGCTAAACATTCAAGAACTTGCAAGGAACCTCCTCAAGCCAGGCCAGCAGCTAGCCTGCACCAAATACTTCACTTCGCGCGTAAGCGGTCCTCCTGCCAAGCAGGTTCGCCAGTCTATATTCATTGACGCACTGGAAACGCTCGATGACTTCGCCATTTTCTATGGGCGGTACCAGAGCGACCCCTATACATGTCGGTCATGTCAGGTTACGATACGGGTTCCGCACGAGAAGATGACCGATGTCAATATTGCTGTGGAAATGATGAGCGACGCCTTCCAGGACAAATTCGATACCGCCCTGCTTCTGTCAGCAGATGCCGACCTTGTAGGCCCTATCAAGGCTATCCGGCGCTTGTTTCCGGCCAAGCGGGTTGTGGTTGCGTTTCCCCCAAAGCGGTACTCAGATGATTTGGCCCAAGTCGCGAACTCCTCGTTTGTCGTAGGACGCAGACCGATAAGGGATAGCCGGTTTCCCCCAAGCGTGACCAATCGAAGAGGTGTTGCGCTACAATGCCCCGTCGAGTGGACAGAGGCCTATATCCAGAGCCTCAAGATGCGCCAGCCGTAGGAGGCGCCCATCAGGTGAGATCCGCTTTCATCTGGTCGTACTCCGCCTTGGTTATCTCTCCCCGGACGTAGCGTGTCTTGAGGGTCTCCAGTGCACCGCTAGACCCCGCAGGGGACACCTGAGGAGCGCTGCGGGTGAACTGGCCGATCCCCCATACGACGAGGAAGACCAGTCCCACCAGCAACAGTAGGCTGAACCCCCCGCCCAAAAGCATTCCAAAACCGCCAAGGCCGCCCATTCCAAATCCTCCCATCATGACGATCACCTCCTCATATTGTCTGTTTTCCGGTTGTTTCGACTTGTTCAAGGCCGGCGTATAGAGATTGGCTCGCCGCCAACTCGGCGGCGAGAATCCGGCACAGATTGGCTTGCAGGCTGTACAGCTTCTTTCGCGTCTGCTTATCGCCCATCGCCCTGACCTAACCTCCAACGTTATTCTAAGATACGAATATGAAGATCTTATGGGGGTCAGATGAGGTAATGGTGAGGCTTGGCTGAAAGTCGATTTTCCCTGTATTGCGGTCTTACGTTGGTATTCCTATTACAGGGATGGGCATGGTTGCCCTCAAGGGAGGGAATCATGGAGCCAGCCGGGAGCGTAGGCGGACCGCATGGTCAGCCTATGCTATGGCGAGGGGAAGGCTACCTCGGGCTGGCCGGCTTGGCGCTGCTGGTGCCACTTATTCGCTCGAGGTAATGATGTACCCGGTCCTGCTCACCAGGCATGAACATCGTTAGCGGTAGCATTCTGGCCCAGTCTCGCGACCCCCAGTTGCCGAACGCTTCGGGAGCGGGGACGGCGTGGCAGGAGCCACATCTCTTCACATAGAGCTCGTCGTCGGGCAGGTTGAGGCCAGGGCCCGCCATAGCATCCCTGGCAGCGATGTAGAGATAGGCGGAGGCGGCGACTACGATGACGACGCCTACGGTGGCAAACGCCAGGCTCAGTCGCGACATCTTCTTTGGAGGCCGGGGCTCCTGGCCTTCGTCCTCCATATCCCATTCGCGACTCGACCTGTAATCCCTGTTTCGTATCTTCTCGACCACATGACCCGTCCCAGTAGGTACAGCTTCCTTAGAAGCATAGAGTAGCGAGATTAGACACAGCTTAGATATTCCAGAAAGGAAGATTAGAACCGGTCGGGAGGCTAAGTGAGCTTGAAGGCTGGCTCTCGACAAAGCTCCGCCTGCGGCCTTTTTGATCCCTTTCTCAAGCAAGCTGGTCGCCGTTGACAGCGCCTAAGCGAGAAGGTATACTATGGGGCGTTACATGGGGGCTTTTCGCGTTGCCGGGCAGGGCATTGGTATCGTGACTAAGGACCTTGCTAGTGAGGCCGTATGAGGTTCCCGTCCAGCTTGACGCTCCAACAAAGGATCGCGCTGCTAGTTTTCCTTGGCTTGGCCCCGGGCCTGGGCCTATTCAGCTGGCTGGGCATGCAGGCCATCGCTGATAGCACCCAGCGCACCCTGGAAGAGCGCCAGACTATGGCTATCACGTTGGCCAACCATCTGGATGCGGCCTTGACCAATATGCTGTCGCTCCTCAGAAGGCATTACGGCGTCGGGATGCCGTCGGAGCAAGGGTTCCGGCAGATCAGCCAGCATGTGGGGGGCCTCTTATTGGACTCGGGCATCGCCACTCAAGGCATTTTCCTCTTGGATGACAGGTGCACTGTCATCTTGGTGGAGCCGGACCAGTCTGGTGTGGTTGGGGGCCCGCTGTCCGTTTGCCGCGAGATCGGCCCCGCCATACACGGAGGGCTCCCCGTTATCTCCAGCCTGGGGGACGCCCCGGCGACGGGGCATGCTGTTGCCTTTGCTGCCGTCCCCATCTTCGATGCCGTCGGGAATCCCGTTGGCGCCCTTGCAACCGCCATAGATGTCAGCGAATCCTTGTTCAGCAGCTTCATCAAGCCCACCTCCCTGGGGGAGACCGGCTACACGGAGCTCATCGATCAGAATGGCGTCGTCCTTGCTCGGTCAGAGCGAGGGCTACCCCCGGGGGCCTTCGAGAAGAGCGACCACCCGGACCGCTTCTCCACCCTGGTTGCTCGGAGGGAGGCCAGCGTGGGCGTCTGCCACCGGTGCCACGGGCCCGAGGACCGGCCCAAGAGGAGCAAGGACGTGTTTGCCTTCGCTCCCCTTACCGCCGCTTTTTGGGGGGTTATGCTGCGGCAATCGGAGGAGGAGGCCTTCGCCATCGCTGACCAGCTCCGGACCAGGCTCGTCCTCGTGGGGGGCGTGGTGATCATCGGGGTCTTCTTCCTGATATGGCTGGTGATGCAAGGGGTGCTGAGGCCCATCAGAGTGCTGACCGACGCCTCGGCCAAGGTGGCGGCGGGGAACTTCGATGCGGTTCCCCGCCTACGGCGCCGGGACGAGATCGGCCATCTCGCCGATGCCTTCGGCGCCATGGCTCAAGACCTGGCCAAGATTCAGAGAGAGTTGGTGGTCCGTAACCGGGAGCTCCAAACCCTCAACTCCGTCGCCGCCGCAGTGGGGCAGTCCCTGGAACTGGAAGAGGTGCTGGGGTTGGCCCTGGAGAAGGTGCTGGAGGTCACCGGAGAGGAGGCCGGCGGCATCTTCATCGCTGATGAGCAGGGCGAAAGGCTCAAGCTGGCGAGCATGGCGGGCTATCCCTCGCTGTTCCTCTGTCCCGAGGCCGCCTCGGCGGAGGCTACGTGCGCGTGCCATCAGGTGCTGTTGCTGGGCCACCCTCTGGTGGTAAACGATGTCTCCCAGTGCCCGGCGCTCCCAGAGAAGGCTGAGGCAATGGGGCGTGAGG
>JACPQF010000094.1 GCA_016190625.1 Chloroflexota bacterium
GTAGAGGGTAGAGGGTAGAGGGTAGAGGGGACGGCCTTTCACTCTCTACCCTATACCCTCTACCCTATACCCTTCAGTCCACGGCAAGACAGGGACCACCGATCGAGATCCGCATCATCCCTTAGGAACAAACGGCTGATAGCTGACGGCTGACTACCGCCAGAGAGAGGCGAGAAGGCTTCCCTTGCTGAAACCGAGCCAGGCAATGAGACCGAGGAGCGCTGGCATCACCACGAACTGCTCGGCCAGGCTTCCCGTCCGCAGACGCAGCCCCGCAAACGGCGGCAGACCGAAGTAGGCTCCGGCGGGAAAAAGTAGAGGCACTCCCTCGTGGGTGAGGCCGTCGAGAAAAAGATGGCTCAAGTAACCGGCAAGGAATCCCAGCAACAAGAGGCCGGCGGGGAGCGATAGAAGAGGGGCGAGCAGCGATAGCGCTACCAGAGCAAGGACCGCTGCGAGGCCAGCGCCGAGCAGGGAATGGGATAGGTGGCGATGGCCCCCAAGCAGCGCCTCGGAAAGAATCCGGCCCGACAGGCTTTTGGCTTTGTCCAGGTCGGGGGCGACGCCGCCGAGGATAGCGGCAAAGATGTAAACGATCACCGCTGTCCAGGGGATCTGTCCCTGCGGGCCCGCCAGGCCAAGGAATGTCGAGATGATGAAGGCAAGGTCGGTAGCTTCCTGCTCCGGCGGCGAGCTGGCCGCCACTTGCTGAGCCAGCACCAGCGCGCCAAGGGCAGCGGCGAAAGCGCCTACTTGATGGGTACCGCGAGTCATCGTGGGTCAAGCCGTTTCAAAGCGTTTCCTCACCTAACAACAGAGGCGGTTCTCCTGAAAGAGAAGAACCGCCTCTTCGAGCAATGCTGACACGTCTAGAGGGGAACCCCTCAGGCGCTTCGGGCCAGGTGGCAGGCCACGGCGTGGCTACCGCCGTGGTTCTCCAATTCGGGCAACGATTCGGCGCATTGGGGCATGACGGCCACGGGACAGCGCGGGTGGAATCGACAACCCTTGGGTGGGTTGAGCGGGCTCGGCACTTCCCCGGGAAGCTCGATCTCCGCTCGCTGAATCCTCGGATGGGACGGCAGCGCCGCAGACAAGAGCGCCTTGGTGTAGGGATGGAGCGGGTTGCCGAACACCTCTTCCCCGCTGCCGGTCTCCACCAGCCTGCCCAAATACATGACGGCGATGCTGTGGCACATGTGCCTCACCGTGGCGAGGTCGTGGGCCACCAGGAGATAGGCCACGCCCAATTGGTCTTGGAGATCTTTCAAGAGGTTCAGTATTTGCGCCCGGATCGAGACGTCCAGCGCCGATACCGGCTCGTCGAGCAGGATCAGATCGGGTGAGGACGCCAGAGAGCGGGCCAGGGCGATTCTCTGTCGTTGCCCGCCACTGAACTCGTGAGGAAAGCGATTGGCGGCATCAGGGCTGAGGCCCACCTGAGCAAGAACCTCTTCTACCCTTACCCTTATTTCCTTCTTGGGCAAAGCGCCGGTAGCCATGAGCGGCTCCGAGATGATGGAGCCTACTCGCATGCGGGGCTCCAGCGAGCTGTAAGGGTCCTGAAATACGGCCTGCACCGAGCGGCGATACTCCTTGACCAGATCCTTGTCGGCGTTCAGAATATCCTTGCCGCGAAACAGGACCTCCCCGGCGGTAGCATCTTCCAGACGCAGCAATACCCTCGAGGTGGTAGTCTTCCCACAGCCGGACTCCCCGGCCAGGGCGAAGGTTTGCCCTCGTCTGACAGTAAACGTCACGTCGTCCACCGCCTGCACCTGGCCTACGGTCTTTCGTAAGATTATCCCCTTTGTGACCGGGAAGTACTTCTTGAGATTGCTGACCTCTAGTACGGCATCAGTCTCGGCCATCGACTGGCCAATCTTGGTATCTTGCCCTGCCGTGCTAACCTCTGTTCCCATTCTTCACTCCTTCATCTGATCCGGGCCACTGGGTCTTCACTGATAGAGCCAGCATCGCACGTAGTGTCTGTCCCCGACCATGGCAGGGTCGGGATACTGGTCTGGACGGCAATGGGTGCCGGCTTCCGTACAGCGTGGCCTGAAGCTGCAGCCAGGCGGCAAGTCGTGAAGCGTCGGCGGTTGCCCCGTAATGGTGGCAAGTCTGGTCACTCGCTTGTCGAGCTTGGGCACCGAATCGATCAGGCATTTGGTGTAGGGATGGCGAGGGTTGTCGAAGATGTCTTCGACGTCCCCGAGTTCCACAAGCTTGCCCGCGTACATGACGCCCACCCGGTGGCATACCCTGGCCACGATGCCGAAATCATGGGTGATGAAAATCAGCGTCAGGTTGAGCCGCTCTTGAAGGCTCTTGAGAAGGCGCAGGTAGTTGGCCTGCGTGGTGACGTCCAACGAGGTCGTGGGCTCGTCGGCTATCAGTATGCGCGGCTCCTGCGCCAGGGCGATGGCGCCGACAACTCGCTGCCTCATTCCCCCGCTCATCTGGAAGGGAAAGGCTGCCAGGCGTTCAGCCGGTGCAGGGATGCGCACCATCCTGAGAAGCTCTACCGCCCGCTCGAGGAGCGCCGGCCCCTTTAAGTCGCTGGAGATCGTTATCGTTTCGGTCAACTGCCGGCCTACGGAGAAGATCGGGTCGAGAGCGGTCATCGGGTCCTGCAGAACCATGGAGATCTGGCGGCCCCGAATCTCTCGCATCTCAGCCTCGCTCTTCTTGACGATATCCTCCCCGTTGAAGAGGACCTCCCCGCCCACTATGCGTCCCGCCGGCCGCGGCAGCAGTCGCATCAAGGACAGGCCAAACATGGTCTTGCCGCATCCCGATTCGCCTACCAGCCCGAGGCACTCGCCGTCCCTGAGTGAGAGGCTAACTCCGTCCACCGCCTTCACCACGCCCCAGCGGGTGTAGAGATAGGTCTTCAGATCCTTGATCTCGAGCGCGATCTGGCCCGAACTACGAGTTGCCGACCGCAGGGTGTTGATTTCGCTTACAACTTCGCTCATGTTGCCCTCTGCCTCATTTGCGGATCTAGAACATCTCTAAGCCAATCGCCGAACAGGTTCACGCTCAGTACCACCAGCAGAATAGCCATGCCAGGGAAGAAAGAGAGCCACCAGGCCGAGGTCACGTATTGCCTTCCATCGGAGATCAGCGACCCCCATGATGGTGTTGGCGGTGGGACCCCGGCGCCGAGGAACCCCAAAGTTGCCTCGACGATGACGGTCACGCCGACCTCCAGGCTGACCAACACCGCCCATAGGTTGACCAGGTTGGGGAAGATGTGGCGCCTGATGATCCACCAGTTCGAGCAGCCGGCGACGCGCGCCAGCTTGACGAACTCTGCTTCTTTGACCTTCATCGTTTCGGCCCGCAGCGTTCTCACGAACCTTGACCACAACAGCAAGCCGATGGCGATGATCACTGTCTGGAAAGACGGTCCCAAGACCACGGCCAGCAGCAAGGCCAGGAAGATGCCGGGAATGGACATCGCGCCGTCGACGATTCGCATGACCACCTTGTCGTACCATCCCCCGAAGTAGCCCGAGGTGATCCCCAGCGTCAAGCCGATCCCCTGCCCCAGCATGATGGCGGCGATGGTTACCGTCAGGGTAACTCTCGCCCCGTGGACCAGACGGGTGAGCACATCGCGGCCCAGCGCGTCGGTGCCCAGCCAGTTCTCATTGAGTTCGAAACGTTGCTCCCGCACCGCAGTTTTGAGGGTCTCCATCAGCCCAGGGGGCTGCAAGCGGTTGGGAATGTTCTGATCGTAAGGCGAGCCTGTGATCTTGTCGGCGAGAATGGCCGTCAAGATGAAGGCCACGATAATGAGCGTCGGCAGCTTGGGAGCGCGCTTCACTACCCGGAAGAAGTTGCCGAAACCCACGCGCCCCACGAGGTACACGATTAATACGATTAACCAACCAACCGCAGGTAACCCGATGGAGTCGAACCCGACTCGTATCGCGCGATATACGATTACTGCGAGCACAAAAGCCAGCCCGATTGGCACCCCGCGACTCACAAAAAATCTCACCACGGAGCATCACCCCTCGCCAAGATTTGGAAGACACCGCAGATATCCTTGCGTGGCTTATGCCGTCGATGTCTGACCAGTACTTCGGTTGTCATACGCTGCTCCTTATCCGTGGGTCTATGTAGGCATAGAGGATATCCACCAGAAGGTTGGCGAAGAGCAGAATCGCTCCGTTAATCAGAACCACTGCCTGAATCACGGGGAAATCTCTCGACATGATCGCCTCGTAAGACAGCCTGCCCACGCCGGGCCAGGTGAAGATCACCTCCACCACCACCGCCCCGCCGAGAATGATAGCGGTGTACTGGCCGAGGATGGTTAGGGGTGGAATGAAGGCGTTGCGCAGGGCATGCCGGAAGGTGACTTTTCTTTCCGGAAGCCCCTTGATGCGAAGCATCTTGATAAACTCCGAATCCAGCACGTCGATCATTCCAGACCGCAGAATGCGCGTCATTCCGGCCGCCATGCCCAGCCCAAGGGTCACCGCCGGGAGGATGTAGTGCTTGGGCGTGGACATGCCGGCGGCGTCGACCCACCTGAGCCAGACGGCGAAGACTTGCATCAGCACCAGACCAAACCAAAACGAAGGCATGGCCAGGCCGACCGAGACAAATCCTCGGGACCCGTAGTCGGCGAACGAGTCCTTCTTCAAGGCTGTAAAGCAGCCGAGAGGAATGCTGACGATGAGGACGAAGAAAACCGCCGCGCCCGCCAGCTTCAACGTGTTCGGAAGACGCTGCATGTATAGCGTGCCTACCTGCTCGCGGAACCGGATGGATTTGCCCAGATCTCCCCTCACCGCGCTCGAGAGGAAGATCCAATACTGCTCGTAAAGGGGCTTGTCCAAGCCCAGCACGTGCGTCATGTTGATGCGGGCCTCCTCGGTCGCATCGAGGGGAAGCATCAGAGCTGCCGGATCACCCGTAAGCCTGCTGAGTATGAAGACGATCATCGAGACTATGACCAGGGTTATGACGCCATAGAATAGCCTCATCAGGATAAGACGCTGCAACGGCCATCACCTCCTACAACCACAACGCTCAGAATCCTGGACCTTCGCCGAAGTCACCTCGAGAAACCTGGCACCGGACTTCCCAATTGTCTCTCTGCCGGACGCACCCCGTCAATGGTGGGCGGGTGCATAATACTCGGTTTGCTTAGGATTGTCAACTAGCCGGGCCTAGTCGCCGGAAAAAACGCCGGAAATCCCCCCTTGCTTCCCATAGAAGCCTCTTCGCTGGAGGCTCCAAGACTGGCACTTGACTGCCTCTGTTCGACAGGTCTCACTCCAGGTGCATGCCTGCCAGTTAACTCACCGCGGATGCAAGTCTCTGCCCCGAAGGAAAACGTGGGTTTCGCCCCAGTGCGTTCCGATTGGTGGTCTTGCCGATGATGTGGGACCGACCAGCGAGCTTGGATTCCATGGAATTCGATCAGCCATCAGATGTACCTTGCCTCCGGTTAGAACTGAACTCCCTGCTTGTCCTCGTCGACGCGACGGCCAGCCCACATTCCGCTCACCGGAACTTCCTGCCTCGCCTCGAGACGGGCTCTGTCTCGGGCAGTGACATGGCCGCTCAGGGTTGCCCCTGATAGCTATTCACCTTTGAAGGCATTGAGGTCGACTTTGACCGATGTTTGGCGCGGGGAACGGGTTGATCTCCGGTATGATATTCATCCGTCACACAATCGCGGGCGCCCGTTTGGCGACGGATTTTCCGTATCATATCACAGGGAGGGGTTCGAGTCAATACCTTTTTCATTCTAAACCTCGGGTTTTCTGTAATTAGCTTGAGACGGCTACCGCCAGCCACTGTAGGGACTGGCTCTGGTCGCCCGTTGCCCGGCAGCTAGTCCGTTTTCGTCGGCATGTCCCAGTGCAGGCCCGGGGCAACGATGTTTACGCCGACGAAGGTGATGAGGGTAGCGGCGAAACCGAAGACGAGAAGCCATGCCGTCTTTCGTCCCGACCACATTCCAGCGTTGCGGGCGTGAAGATAGATCGTGTAGATGACGAGGAGGACGAGGGAGAAGCTCTGCTTGGCACCCCAAACCCAAAAGTAGCCGATGGTCGCGTTGGACCACAAAGCACCGGTAATAATAGTTATGACTAGAGCCGGGAAGCCGAGGGCCACCATGGAGTGGCTCAGGTGCTGGGCAGTCTCTAACGGCGGCAGCCGGTAAAGAAAGCTGTGAGCCTTCTTCGCCTTGAGCTGTCGCTCCTGGAGCAGATAGATCACGGCAGAGATGAAGGCCAAAGTGAAAAAGCCATAGGCAAAGAAGGCGACGATAATATGGGTGGCAGGGCGAAGCCAGCCGGACTTCAGAGCATCGGCCAGTGGCCCGGAGAGCGGTTCGGCGCGCGTCGGGCCGGCCAGAGCTAGCAGCATAAACGCCAGAGCCAGCGGACTGACGAAGGCCCCGACCGTCTTGAAGCCGTGTATCCGCTCGACGACCAGATACACCAGCACGATCGCCCAAACGTAAAACGAGACCGATTCGAACAGAGAGGAGACGGCAACCTGTTCGACAACGGCGAAGCGAGCGACGATGGCCGCTCCGTGGAAGACACAGCCGGTTGCCAGAAGGAAGGTGGCCCAGGCGCCAAGTTTGGGCTTCTTCAACACGAAGTAGCTCTCGTAGAGAATTACGCTTCCAGCGTAGGCCAGGAGCGCCACGGCAAAGAAGATCATGTCGCCCTGAAACATTGTCGCTCCCCCGCAATCTCGTCGAGGCGCCTCTCGGCCTCGGCGAGTTGCCCCCGTTTCAACAGATCGAGCAGTCCACCTCGCATAAGATCCCGCCAGACAGTCTCTCGAGAGCCGGGATCGGCGAGCCTCTCTCTAAGGCGCCGCCGGAGGCCGGCCAACTCCTCGAGATACTCGCCGTATTCCGCCGGAAAGATGGCCTCCAGTTCCTCACGTACCCGCTTCGCCAGAGCGGGGCTCTTCCCAGCAGTCGAAATCGCCAGCACGAGGCCTCCGCGCTCCAAGGTAGCGGGTACGATGAAGCGGCAATGCTGGGGATCATCCACCGTGTTTATGAGGCCACCCTGCGCCTCCACATCGGCAAACACCTGCCGGTTGACCTCCGGATCGTCGGTTGCGGCAATGACGACAAAGTAAGCTTTGGCATCGCCGGGATCGTAGCCACGCGAAACTACCTCAATCGAGCCCTCCTCTGCCAATTGGCGAAGGCCAGATACCAGCGACGGGCTTAGGACGGTCACGCTAGCGCCACAGGACAGAAGGCCGCGTGCCTTCCTTTCGGCGACGGAGCCGCCACCAACTACCAAACTTCTCTTGCCTCGAATGTCGAGGAACACGGGATAGTAGTCCGCCACGGGCTAATTATACTCAGGAGGAGTCACTATTGGCAAGCCAACATCAATGTGCTATAATGCTCCAAGTGCTGGATATCCTGGCCCGCAAAGTACTCGGGGTATGTTAGGTCATGGCCTCTTCCTTGGTCCTTCTGGGAGCCAACCATAAGGTCGCTCCTATAGAAATTCGGGATAAGCTCGCCGTTTCGAAATCACGCCTTCCCGAAGCCCTCGAACGCTTGATCAGTTGCCCTGAAATCCGCGAAGCTTACGTTCTCTCGACTTGCAATCGCACGGAGTTCTATTTGGTTGGCGAGGCAGAAGTAGCAGGCAAGAGAGTGCGGGAGTTCTTGACAACCGTTCAGGGAATCACGACTGGCCAGTTGGACTCCTGCCTGTATCAGAAGATGGACGACGACTGCGTGATGCACCTGTTCTCCGTAGCCGCCGGAATCGACTCCATGGTTCTTGGCGAGGTCCAGATTCTGGGGCAGATCCGCGAGAGCTTCGCCACGGCCTCAGAGCTTGGCACGATCCGCACGTTGCTCGACAATCTGCTCAGACGGGCGCTGGAATCCGGCAAACGAGCGCGCAACGAAACGGAGATAAGCGCCAACGCGGCGTCGATCAGTTACGCCGCCGTCGAGCTGGCGAAGCGTATCTTTGGCGATATCAACCGATCGGTGGCCATGGTCGTCGGGGCCGGCGAGATGGGCGAGCTAGTGGCGCGTACGCTCGTGGACAACGGGGTGAAGAGCACCGTATTCACAAACCGGACACTGGCTAAATCCCAGGAGCTGGCGACGCAGTTCGCCGGAATGGCCGTTCCCTTCGACCAGATATCGGCCGAGCTGCGGCACGTAGACATAGTGATCTCCTCGACGGACGCTCCCCACTATGTGATCACGAGGAGTATGGCTCAGGAAGCTCTTCACGCCAGGCGAGGCCGACCTCTGTTCATTATCGATCTCGCCGTCCCGCGCGACGTGGAACCCAGCGTCGACGGGCTCGCCAACGTTTACGTCTACAACGTCGACGATTTGCAGGCAGTGGTCAATGCCAATTTGAAGGCGCGGGAGAAGGAAATCGCCAAAGTAAAGGAGATCATCGCACAGGAGGTTTTCAAGTTCAGCACCTGGCGCGCTTCCCTGGACGTTGCCCCGACCATCGCCGCTTTGAGACAGCAGGCCGAGGAGATAAGGCTGGCCGAGCTGGCCAAGATCCAGGCCAAGCTGGGCAGACTGAGCGAGGCCGACCAGAACGC
This sequence comes from Chloroflexota bacterium, assembly GCA_016190625.1. Taxonomy (GTDB): domain Bacteria; phylum Chloroflexota; class Dehalococcoidia; order JACPQF01; family JACPQF01; genus JACPQF01. The sequence continues at coordinate 8,599 of JACPQF010000094.1, forward strand.
GGTTAACGCGCTCACGCTGGCCATCATCAATAAGATGCTTCATCGCCCCATGACCAATCTGCGAGTGGCCGCCAGAAACGGTCGCGGGCGCGATTACGTACAAGCGGTGCAGGAGCTTTTTGAGCTGAAGAAGGAGTAGTCTTGACGAAGGTATTGGTAGGCTCCCGGGAAAGCGTCTTGGCCATGTGGCAGACGAAGTGGGTCGTGGGAGAGCTTAGGCGTCTGAACGGGGGAACAGAATTCGAGATCGTCGGTATAAAAACCGAGGGCGACAAAGTCAGGGAAGTGCCCCTCGCCCAGATTGGCGGCAGGGGCGTTTTCGTCAAGGAGCTAGAGAAGGCTCTGGCCGAGGGCCGGATCGACATCGCCGTCCACAGCATGAAGGACGTGCCGAGCGACGTGCCGGAGGAGTTCGTTCTGACCTCAGTGGGAGAGAGGGAAGACATACGCGACGTGCTGGTATCCCGATTGGGCCTGACCCTCGATCTCCTGCCTCGAGGCGCTCGCGTGGGCACGAGCAGCGTGCGGAGAGCCGCGCAGCTCCTCAGTCGACGGCCTGATTTCCAGATCGTCGATTTGCGAGGCAACGTCGACACGCGCCTTCGCAAGGCCACTCAGGCGGACTACGACGGGGTCATCCTCGCGGCAGCCGGGATCAAGCGATTGGGACTCGACGGGCAGATAACCCAGTATATTCCCACCGATATCTGCCTTCCGGCCGTCGGTCAGGGAGCGATGGCGGTGGAGACGCGCTCCGACGAGCGGTTCCTGCATGAGATCGTCTCTCGCATCACGCATGAGCCGACGCAGTTCGCCATTCTCGCCGAGCGGGCATTCCTCCGCAGAATGGAGGGAGGGTGCTCGATTCCGGTCGGCGCCTACGCCAGACTTGAGAATGGCGATCTGGTAATGGAAGGGATGATAGCTAGCGTCGACGGGCGGAGATTGTTAAGACTGGGCGAATCAGCAAGGTCGGAACTGGCGGAGGAGCTAGGAGATCGCCTGGCGAAGCGCATCTTCGCCGCAGGCGGCCGGACTATGCTAGAGGAGTTGGCTTCGAAGTAGATGATTGAAGGTCTTTTGGGGACCCTCACCCTAACCCTCTCCCGTCCTTCCGCAGAAGGACGGGAGAGGGTTAGGGTGAGGGCCTCCAATGGCATGGCACCAGTCTGTTTGAGGCAAAGGAGAGTGATGGAGAAGAAGGGGATCGTTTATCTGGTCGGAGCGGGGCCGGGCGATCCTGGCCTCATTACGGTTAAGGGCCTGGAGTGCATCAGGAAGGCTGATGTGCTCGTCTACGACCGCCTCGCCAGCCCGGACTTGTTGAAAGAGGCCAGACCCGACGCCGAGCGAGTATTTGTCGGCAAGGCATCGAGCCATCATACTTTGACTCAGGATCAAATCAACCGGCTGATCGTGGAGCGCGCCGCCGCGGGCAAGGTTGTTTGCCGGCTGAAAGGGGGAGACCCCTTTCTTTACGGCCGCGGTGGCGAGGAGGCAGAGGAGCTGGTCGAGGCAGGCCTGAGCTTCGAGGTCGTGCCTGGCGTTACCTCGGCCATAGCGGTTCCAGCCTACGCCGGCATCCCCGTGACCCATCGTGACATCACGTCCAGCTTCGCCGTCATTACCGGCCACGAGGAACCCAATAAGACCGATAGCTCGATCGCCTGGGACAAGATCTCCACGGGCATTGGCACTCTGGTGTTCCTCATGGGCGTCGAGAACCTCCCCTATATAGTGGAGCAACTGACTAATCATGGGCGTTCTGCCAACACGCCGGTGGCCCTGGTACGCTGGGGCACCCGTATGGAGCAGGAAACCGTGACGGGCACCCTTGCCAACATCGTCGACAAGGTCAGCGAAGCGGGACTTCGCCCGCCGGCCGTGGCCATCGTAGGCGAGGTGGTGGGCCTGCGCGAGAAGCTGCGCTGGTTCGACAACAAGCCCCTGTTCGGCAAACGAGTCCTCGTCACCCGCACGCGCGATCAGGCGAGCGCTCTATCGTCTCTTCTTCGCTCGCAGGGAGCCTACCCGGTGGAGTTTCCCACCATCCAGATCGAGCCGCCTGAGGACTTCGGCCCGATGGATGCGGCAATCGAGCGCTTGGACAGCTACGATTGGTTGGTGTTCACCAGCGCAAATGGAGTAAAATCTCTAATGTCCAGGTTGCACTCGCTGGGGCAGGACGTGCGGGCCCTCGGCAAAGCGAGGCTTTGCGCCATCGGCCCAGCCACCGCGAAGCAACTGGCAAGGTACGGCTTGCGGGTCGACCTGATGCCGTCTGAATACGTGGCAGAGTCCATAATAGAGGGCATCGGCGACGTAGAGGGGAAGCTAATCCTCCTACCCCGCGCCGACATTGCCCGTGAAATGCTGGCCACGGAGCTGAAGAAACGGGGCGCGACAGTGGACGAGGTGGCCGCTTACCATACCGCCAGTGCAAACGCGATGGATGGCGGCATCGTGCAAATGCTGCGCGACGGCTTAATAGATGTCATCACCTTCACTAGCTCGTCGACGGTGAAGAACTTCGTGTCCCTCATGGAGGCGGGCGAGGGGATGGCCCATGAGAGCAGAGAGCGGTGGCTGTCCGAGATGTTCTCCGTGGTCACCGTGGCCTGCATAGGCCCGATCACGGCGAAGGCGGCCCTCGATCTGGGACTGAGCGTCGACGTGGTCGCTGAGGAGTACACCATCCCCGGGTTGGTGGATGCTATCGTCGCCTGGGAGCGAGAAAGGGGCGGCAAGGAATGACTATGCAGGCCAGAAAGAACGTGGTCGCGGACTTGAGCACCAGCGCGGGATTTCCCGTGCAGCGACTCCGCCGGCTGCGGGGAAGCGAGACGCTGCGACAGATGGTGAGAGAGACACGCCTCGACAGCCGCGACTTCGTGTATCCGCTGTTTGTCATGCACGGGCGCGACGTCAAGCGGGAGATAGCCAGCATGCCGGGCAACTACCAGTGGTCTCTCGACCTCCTGCCTGCTGAGATAGAGGAAATCGCCAAGCTGGGAATACCCGCCGTGCTTCTGTTCGGGCTGCCCGTTGCCAAAGACGAGGTGGGCTCGGAGGCCTACGACGATCATGGCATCGTGCAGGAGGCCGTCAGGGTCATAAAGAAAGCGGTCCCGGAGATGCTAGTCGTAACCGACGTCTGCTTGTGCGAATACACCAGCCATGGGCACTGCGGCGTCATCAAGAACGGGACAGTGGACAACGACCCGAGCCTGGACTTGCTGGCTAGAACGGCGCTCGCGCATGCCCGGGCCGGCGCCGATATAGTCGCTCCTTCGGACATGATGGACGGACGGGTGGCAGCTATTCGCCGTGTTCTGGACGAGAGCGGACTGGCCGGCACGCCGATAATGGCGTATAGCGCCAAGTACGCCAGCGGCTTCTACGGTCCGTTCAGGGAGGCGGCCGAGTCCGCTCCCCAGTTCGGTGACCGCCGCGCCTACCAGATGGACCCTCCCAACGTGCGGGAAGCTATCCGCGAGGTGGAGCTCGACGTGCTGGAGGGGGCAGATATCGTCATGGTCAAGCCGGCCCTCGCCTACCTTGACGTCATCAAGGAGGTGCGTCAGCGCTTCGATCTTCCCGTGGCAGCCTACAACGTGAGCGGCGAGTTCAGCATGGTAAAGGCGGCAGCGCGCCTTGGCTGGATCGACGAGAAGCGCATCGCCCAAGAGATCCTGACTGGCATCAAGAGGGCGGGCGCCGACATCATCATCACTTACCACGCAAAGGACATAGCAAAATGGCTTCAGGCAAGCGAATAGATAATGAACTCGATGAGACCGACAGGCGCATCTTGAACCTTCTTCAATCCGATTTTCCCCTCACAGGCCGGCCGTTCGCCGAATTAGGAACGAGGTTGGGCATATCCGAGACGGAGGCCGTCGAACGGACGAAACGGCTCAAGGAGAGCGGAATCATTCGCCAGATCAGCGCTATCTTCGACTCCCGCGCTCTCGGCTATGAGAGCACACTGGCCGCTATGCAGGTGCCAGCCGATAGGCTGGACGAGGTGGCAGCGATGGTCAGCGAGGAGGCGGGGGTGAGCCACAACTATGCTCGCAACCACCCTTATAACCTGTGGTTCACCCTGACGGTGCCGCCGGGTGTCGACCCGCAACAGGCTCTGTCTGCCGTAGCAGCGCGAGTTGGCGTGGACAAGTGCCTCCATCTTCCCGCCCTGCGCGTCTTCAAGATCGGCGTGCGGCTCGACATGGAAGGGGACAGGGGACAGGGGACAGGGGACAGGGTTCGTAGGGCCGGAGACCGGCCACTGGCCACCAGCCACCAACCCCCGAC
>JACPQF010000012.1 GCA_016190625.1 Chloroflexota bacterium
CCACCCCGGAGTGCCGCCCGCCCAAAACGCGAGCAGACCATAGCGCGCAGCCGGTCGAACACCGGCTCTCCCGGGTGGAGAAAGATGGCGTTGTCCCCGTTTTTCGGCTTGTAGGCCGTAAGTCGCTCGCGCGCCGGCGCGGGGTAGTTTTCGAGAACCGGCCACAGCGAATCCAGGGCGCCGGTGCTGACTGCCTTCAAGAAAAAGGAGCCGTCGAGGTCCCCCTCGACGCCGATGCCCAGCAAGGGAGAGGCCCGCTCGACGAACCGACGCACGTAGCCGGGAAGAAGCCGGCGGAGCTCCTCGTTTCCGACCTTGCTCTTCAGGCCCGGCAGATGGGAACGAACGTCGCCGCCGTCGCCAAACAGCCGCTTCTCCCGCTCGCGAAGAGCGGCGACCTGCTCCTTGGTTAGAGTCCCCTCTATCCGCCGCTCGGCATCCTTTGCGCCTTCCTCCGTCAGTGCCTGCTCCATGTACTCTCTGAGGGACACCCCCTCGAAAAGACGGCCGATTACGTCGAAGACCTTGTCCGACCCCAGCTCCCGGCGAATACGTTCCAGCTTGTCGAGGAGGGTCTTCAGCACCCGCCCCTCCCGCGTCTTGCCCGCCACCAGGTTGAGGATAACTACTGGGTCGTGCTTCTGGCCGTAGCGATGGATGCGCCCCATCCGCTGTTCCAGACGAGCAGGGTTCCAAGGGATATCGTAATTGACCATCAGCCAGCAGAACTGGAGGTTGATCCCCTCACCCGCGGCATCGGTGGCCACCAGGTAGGTCGCGCCGCCCTCGTCGGCGGGTTTCCGAAACAGCTCGACCTGCTGGTCGCGCTCCCGGTAGTCCATCCCGCCGTGGATCTGGGCCACCTGCCCGGCAAACCCCATCCTTTCGAGGCGGCGAACGAGAAACCAGAGGGTATCCCGGTGCTCGGTGAAGACGATCAGCTTCTGGTCCCTGTACTTGGGGTCGCGCAGGACCTCGCGCAGCTTCTCGAACTTGGATTCCTCCTCCCGCTCGTAAACCCGTTCAGCCAATCCCAGCAGGGCCTGCACCTGAACGCGCTCGGCCTCGAGCTCGGCGAGGGAGGTCGCCACAACTCCCCGCGCCAGTCTATCCTCGGCGATTTCGTTCTCCTCCAGCTCGCTTTCCGCCTCTTCCTCGTCGGCCGTCTTCACATCCAGAACGTCGTGAACCGCTTCGAGCCTGCGCTGAAGGGCCATTAGCCCCTCGATAGTAACTCGTCCAGAGCGAATATCGTCGATCAAGCCGTCCAACCTCTCCAAACGGCGCTGGAAAGAACGCAGAAGGGCGTAGGTAGAGCTGGCGAGTCGCCGCTGGAAAACGCTCATGGCCAATCGAGCGGCAGAGCGGTTGAGGATGCGGGCACGGTTATAGTAATGCTCGATATAACGCGTGGTCTGATCGTACAGGCTCTGCTCGCTCAACTCTCCTCGTCCGAGATCGTAGCTTAGCGTATCAGAGATGCGGGTGGGATAAATAGGCTTCCCGTCAAAGTAGACCATCTCCTCCTTCGTGCGCCGAATGAAGCGGCTCTCCCTGGCGTCCGGGGGATAGGCGTTGAAGGCATCGAAGGTAGACAGAACCTCCGGCTCCAGGAGTCGCCACAGGCAATAGAAAGGATAGTCCTTTCCCATGTGGGGAGTCGCCGTCAACAGCAACAGGTGGTGGCAGCTCCAATCGAGATTCCAGCGCTCGTCCCCGCCGCCGACGCCAGCCAGCGCTTCAGCCAGCCGGTAGCGATCGGTCTTGCGAACGCTAAAATCGGGCTCTCGATCGGCGGATAGCTTATGGGCCTCGTCGAAGATCACGAGGTCGTAAGGCACGACGGAAGGCTCTTGCAGACGGGAGAAAGCCCTCTCGCCGGCTAACGTGTCGAGACTGATAATGGTGAGATCGCTGCCCGACCCCACGAAGGGATTGCCGGTGCGGATGTCGCCTCCGCCGACGATGGAAAAGGGCAGGTTGAACAGGGTCCGAAGCTCACGCTCCCAGTTGCCCACCAGCCCGGCGGGAGGAACGATCAGGACGCGGCGAATCACCTTGCGGGCGAGCATCTCCCGAATGTAGAGGCCAGCCATGATCGTCTTTCCGGCGCCAGCATCGTCGGCCAGGAGAAAACGCAGCCTCGTTTGGGGAACCATCCGCTCGTACACGGCGATCCGTTGGTGGGGAAGCGGGTCGATTAGCGAGGTTTCGGTGGCGAAGGCAGGATTAAACAGGTGCCCGTACGACAGTCGCTCGGCCTCGGCAACCGCCCTCACGATTTCCGGATCGGTGGAGAAATCCATCGACGGCGGGCCGGCCAAGTCTGGATCGTAGCTCTCTTCGGACTCCTTGACCGCCAATGGGCTAGTGACGATGAGAGCACCAAGTCCCTGCCGCTCGGCTTGCTCGATCTTCTGCCAGGCAAGGACAGAGGGTCGAGCCTGGCCGTTCTCCCAACGATTCACCGAAGCGAAGGAGACGCTCACGAGCTCGGCCAGGCGAGTCTGAGTCAAGCCGAGCTTGCCCCGAAGGTCCTTGAGGCGATTGGCGAAATCCGGAGGAACGCTACGCTTCATCAGTCACATCTAATAGACGTTATACCGCCTGCATCTTCATACACGGAGCACAATATCACATCGTGTGGATGAAGTCAATAGCCTATAACATCTGCGATACCGCCGTTCTCCAATCCGATTGAACGATCACTCGCCAGGCACGAGAACCTCACGTGTCAAAAAACTCCGGGGGCGAAGCATTTGCGCTGGGCCTCAGACTGGCTGCAAGGCTAGTTCGCAAATGCTTCGCCCGCCCCGCGCTGTTTCACGACCACGCCTGTTCCCTGCGAAAGAGCCCGCCGCGGCAACAACCCGGGCGGGCGAAGCTTTCGCAAACGTTGTTGGAAGCTCCGGATGGGCTGGTTCTGCGAATGCTTCGCCCCTACAGGAGGACGCCAAATCGCCCTCCACACAATGTGACCGCGTAACTCCAGAATATGAGAGAACCGAGGTCAAGCGTCAGGGGTCAGGGGCGAGGGGTCCGGGGACGGACCCCCGACCCCTCGCCCCTGACCCCCAACGCGGCTGGTTACTTCTCGACGCCGATCTGCTGGAAGACGGCGTTGGCGACGCGGAAGAGGTAGATCTTTCTCTCCTTCATGTCGCCCTTCTGATCCGAGGACCATTTGCCCACGAGGGTGTCCAGCTCCAACTGGCGCAGCTTGTCGGCCACCGCCGAGCCCTTAGAGGTGTTGGCAGCTCTGACCCCCTCGAGAAGAACGTGGGCGGCGGCGTACCCGGTGATGGAGTCCATTCCCGGACTGCGGTTCTCCACCCGCCGGTAGGCCGACTTCCAGTCGTCTTTGGCTACCGCCGCCATTTCGGGTCCGATGTTGGAGACGATCACGCCCTCCGCCTTGGCTCCCAGACTGTCGATGAACTCGTATTCCATCACGGAATCCCCGGTCATGAAGCCGCCCTTGAACCCGGCGTCGCGCAGGGCCTCGACCAGGGGTATGCCCTCGGGATAGTCGCCGGCGAAAAAGACGCCGTCCGGGTTCTGGGAGAGGGCTTGTTGCACGTTGGCTCCAAGCTCTTTCAGGTAGACCCCCATGTTGTTGTACTTCATCTCGATGTCGGCCAGCGGCTGGACGCCCTTCTTGCGAAGCTCGTCGCCAAACGCCTGAGCCAGGCCGCGGGCGTAGAGGTTGTCCGTGTGCATCACCACGATTCTCTTCCAGCCTTCGGCCAGCGCCCTTCTGGCGTCGACCGGTCCCTGAATATCGTCGGTGGCGACAACCCGGAAGAATCGCGTGTAGCCCTTCTGCGTCAGGGTGGTATTGCTCGATCCCGGCGTGATGACAACGATGTCCAAGTTCTTGTAGACGTTATCCAGCGCCGGACCGGTGGCGCCCGAGTTATAGTGGCCGACCACGCCGAGAACCATGTCGCCCTTCCTGATGGCATCTGCCACCTGTTTGGCTGCGTCAATGGCCCCGTCGGAGTCGCCGCCGTCGTCCAGAGCGCGCGCGACGACCTTCCGTCCGAGCAAGCCACCATCCCTGTTCACTTCGTCCACCCGCAGCCGAACGCCGCCGGCGATCTCCTGCCCCCGGCTAGACATATCGCCGGTCAAGGGCGCCGCAACGTACAGGTACGCCTCTCCCGAAAACGACTTCCCGCCAGAACAGCCGGCAAGAGCGGCCACAAAGCACACCATCAGGACAACAACTACCGGGCGTCTCAGCATCATTCAGTCTCCTTGCGTTAGGGTAGAGGGTATAGGGTAGAGGGTAGAGGTCCCCTCTACCCTATACCTTCTACCCTCGTCCATACACTTCGTCGAATGAGGTCGATATGTCGTCGAGGCGGCGGGTAACTTCGCGCACCCGGTCGAAGGAGTCCGCCGCGGTTCCCAGGAATTCCGGCTTGACCAGGATGGCCTGCATGGAGGCGTAGGACTGGCCCATCTCGGCCAGTGCGCTGTCGATCTGGTCCGACGCCTCCTTCATCAAACTCTCGAGCTTGTTCAGGGTCTCGAGGTAGCTCTTTTGCGATTCAGTGAGACGAGGTCCTTTCTGCTTGAGATTGGCCAGATCGTTTCGCAGTATGGGATCGCCGCCGTACCTCTGAAGCCGCCCGGCAACCTGGAAGATGCTTCTAGCCGCCGACTCCATGTCTGGCAGGTCGGCCGCCGCCGAATCCAGAACGCCCCCCTTGGCCTCGGCGATAAGCTTCCTTGCCGACTTCACGTAGCGGAGAGCCTGATAGACCTTGTCGCGTAGAGCGCGGTCGCGCAGGTCGTCCGGGTCGACGTCCGCCAGCGCCGCGTCCCGCTCTCTCTCCGGGTCCGCCAGGGTGTCCACGACGGTAGCCACGAACAAGCCAGCGCAGACCAGGACCCAGGCTGCCACCATCCAGCTCGCAAGTCCGAGAACCAAGCTGCCCAATCCCGCACCGCCGATCAGGAGGCCGATGGCGACGAGAGCCAGAGGACGGTTGAGCGAGTATAGGATTAGTCTGCCTAGCCTGCTACTAGTCGACAAATTCACCACCTCGATGGGTTATCAGGATGAAGTTGATCCAATTCCCACTTCGCGCCATTGGTAGCGATGTACGACCGCAATTCGTACAACGATCGCTCATGACGGATAACATGCTCATAGTAGTTCCGCTGCCAGATCCTTGTTCCTGGGGTACCGCGTAGGTTGTTGATGCGACTGGCAGCGGCGGATTTGAAGCCGGCGACGAACGAGCCGAGAGATCTTGGCTGTATTCCGGGAGGGCGATTCAATAGTAGGGGCGAACGGCCGTTCGCCCCTACGGTGTCGGCGACTACGACAGAGCTCGTAAATGACGTAGACCTATCACTTGGGCCGCCTGAGGTGGCTGCCTCGTTTGCCATACGGTCCTCGATAGGCAATATCATGACGATGCCGTGAAGGTGATTGGGCATTAGCACGAACTCGTCCAGCAGGATTTCGGAACGGATGTGAGATGATTTCTCCCACTCCTCTCGGACGATCTCGCCATACTGGTTCAAATGTGGTTCGCCGCCTACGATGTCCCCGAACAGACACTGTCGTTTCTGCGTTGCGATGGTTAGGAAATAGACTCCCGGTTGGGAGTAATCAAATCCTCGTAAGCGGAGAGAACGGCGGTGCTGTATGTTGGGATCATATGGCATTTGACATCCCCTCAGGCGAGGGCGAACGCCGTTCGCCCCTACGGTGGGTTGCAAGCACCAAGACTCAGAAATTCTGCGAGATTAGCTCGTATAGCTTCTTGATGGTATCCGTCTCGGCGCGGTAGGCCTGGCCGTCGAAGGAAGTGGCAATCTTGCCGAGGCCTGCCATGTCCGCATCGGCGCCATAGCCGATGGTGAAAACCAGAACGCCCTGACCGTTGGCTTGCAAGGCCCTCAATAGAGCGCTCGGGTCGTTCCGATTTCGGGTCGTCAAGGTAGGGGCGCCTCTCTTGCCTTCAAGGTCCTGAGACTTATTCTCAAGGCCGTCGGTCATCGCCACCACGACGTTGATTCGCTCGGGATCGGGTTTGGCGGCCAGAGTGCGATGGGCCGACCAGATGGCATAGTAGAGCGCCGTCGCCCCGTTAGGACTCAACCTGCTAACGGAGTATTCCAACATCTGTCTGTTCTTGGCGAGGGCATCAAGGGGGACTACCTCCTGATAATTGTCGGAAAAGGTCGACAGGCCTACCCGCTCCTGGTCCGAAGGTATCTGGCGGAGAAACGAGTTCAAAGCTTCCTTGGCACGAGCGATCTTGTTGTTATCGCCCATGGACCCGGAAACGTCGACCACAAGGATGATGTTCGCCCGCCGCTTGAGACCGGTGGCCCAGGCCTGCTTGACGTAATCGAGAACACCAGCGGCGGGAATCTGGAGCAAATTCGGTTGGGACACGGACACCCCGTTCTCGGGTTTGAGGGGAGAGCCGGCCTTGGCGAGGTCGAGTCCGACGTCTACCGGACGATAGCCGTTGGCCACCACTAGCTTCTGAGCCTCGGATCCCCGGAGGTAGCGGGCGAAATCCAGATAGGCTCGCCGCTGCTCCGGCGTCAACTGCGGGCTCTCTAGAAGAACGAGGGGATGGTCGAGCATGAGGCTCCCCTCGACCGGGTAGACGGCCACGAGTTGGCTGCCCTTAGCGCGCCGGTTGTAGTCGAGCACCGACGCCTCGGGCATCACCACGGCCGACAGCACCTTCTGGCCATCGCCCAGGAGATAGTCCACCAGAGCGGCGTCCGATTCGCCGCCGTAGCGGGCGATGGTCCGCTCCACCTCCGCCACGTATTTGCGAACGTCTTCGCGGTCGGCGTCGGGCTTGGTCAGGCCGTAGGTCTTGCCCGCCGCCGCGTAAAACTCGGCCGTGAGCGCGAGGAGGCCCGATGCCGACGCTTTGGGAGAGCCGTGAGACCAGCGATAGGAGGAGTCGGCCTTGACTCGTCTGAGCAAGCTGCCCCAGCCCCGTTCCTCCACACTCCCCAGCTCGCCTTCCCGCCCCGCCCAGGTGGCGATGACGGCGGGAGTGGTGGCAAAGCGGGTAGTGGTACCAATGGCCGAGGAGCTATTGGGATGGGCGGCCAGCCAGGCCTTGTCCAAGGCGTCTAGCCAGATCGAGGAATCGGGCGACACCGCTACGAACTCGCCCTTGGCCGCCGCCTCCAGCATATCCGGCCATTCCATTTTGGTCGCTTTGACCTTCACGCCAGTCTGGCGGTTGTAGTCGGCGACCAGCTCTTCGAATAGCTTCGCCTTCTCCGGCGAATAGGCGACGTCGATCGAGCGCAAGGTCGTGTCGGAGTCGGGCCAGGGCGGCTCGATTCCCGAACAGCCGGCGAGGGTAAGAAGCAAAACAGCGGCGAGGGCTAATTGGTGCAGCCGCCCTGCGGAATGCCATTGACTTGCCGGATGCACCACCAAGGCTAACCGCTTTCTCATCGGTGCTTCACCCCTGCTCTATCGCTCATAGTTGTCCACAAACCAGGCGCCCAACTGCACCAGACCAGAGCGGGAGGCCTGCCGCATCTTCGAGGCAGAGGGAACCCTCTCCTTGAAGCCCAGGTTGGCGTACTTGTTGATCAGGCTGGCCGGGTCGTTCAGGGATACGTCCGGACTGGCCGGACGCAGGCCGAAGCGAAGGGTGGCAACCTGCTGATCCTTGGCAAGGAGAAACTGCTTGAACAACACCGCGGCATCCTTCTCCGCCGCCGAGGTCTCCTTCTCCTTGCCCATGTAGATAGTGAACGGGAAGTCATACCAGGCTACGGGATCGGGGTAGAACACCCGAATTCCGTCCTGCCACCGCTTCTCGATGCTGTCGGCGTTCAGGAGGAGGTAGTTCTCCAGCACCTGGCCGGCGTCGCCCGCCGAAGGACCATAGAGAAGCATGTTTTCGACGCCGTAGGGCTGGAAGTCGACCACGGTGTTGAGCATCTCTTTCAGCCAGGCGAGAAACTTAGCGTCTTTGAGCTCGTCGGCGGAGACGGCGGGCTTCTCGTAGTAGGCGCCGGCAGCCGATACTATGGCCGCCAGCCCCGCGGGATCGCGTTTGGGGTGGGGGATCACTAGCTTGAAGCGGCCCCAGCCATTTTCTCCGCCCAGAGCGGCCCAGCCCTTGGAGGTGGCGGCCGCGTAGACTACTTGCCAGTCTACCGGTCTGCCGAATTTCCTCTCGAGGACGTCGCCGCGGGACTTGAAAATAGCCCAGATCTCCGGCGACATGGCTACCGACTGGTCCCGATATTGGCCGCCGGCCAGAAAGATATCCTGCCTGGTTCGCTCGGAGGCCACGGCGTTGGCCTGATTCACCCAATCGCGCGATTCGGCCACCCAGGCGGTGGGAGGCGTCTGAAATTCGCCATTGGCCCATTTGGCGAGGGCAGTTACCCCGTCGATGGGGAAGACCTCGACGGCTATCTGTCGCTTTTGCTCGTTGACAAGGTACTCCTTGCCGCCAAACTCCTTGGCCGCCGCGGAAACCCAGGGTTCGGCGGCCACAGCCGAGGCGATGGAGATCTTTATGGGATCCTGTGAATTCGTCGACTCCGGCTGTGTCTTCGCCCGCCCGGCGAGTTGGACCACGGCGGCCGCTCCGATCACGATCAGGAGCGCGACGAAAACCACCACGAACAACTTTGTTAGTCGCATTGCGACGCGCCTCCTTCTCTCACGGGACGCGTTGATTGGCTACTTTAACTGCTTGCGTTCGACTCGCAGAGCGTCGAGCTGCTCATCGAGGGCCTCGTTGCCGAGAACATCGTCGAGGTTTTGCCCTAGCGTCAGGGAGCGAGCGGCGGCGATGCCCTGTTGACGCTCGAGCGCTTCCTGTTCCGAGCGGATGAGCGCATCCGGCGAGAATGCGGATCGCACGTCGATGGCGCCAAGAGCCCTGCCCTGAGCCGCGGCCGCTTTCCTTTCCTCGATGAGGGCGGCAAGCTTCGACCGCTGAGCGCGGAGGACGTCGATCCTCGCTCCCAGCTTTACCCTCGCTTCGTACAGTCGGGCGATCTGCTCTTTGGCTTCTTCGAGCTGGTGCTGCTTGCTGGTGAGTATCTCGGACTTGGTGTTTCTCTGGGACAGCGTGGCTTTGGCCAGAGCGGTGTACTGGCTGGCCTGCGTAGGCTGGGAGCTGCTCGTGGCCTGCTCTTCCTTGTCGAGAGCGAGGTTCAGCCTCTGGGACAGGGCGGCTACCTCGTCCTCGAGCTCGTCCAGCTCCCGGGTGAGGGTTTTCTCTCTACCAAGGGACTCTCCGTGAGCTACGGTGATCTGTTCCAGCGCGCCGTTGAGCCTGTTGACCTCCTCGTCGAAGACGGCGAGCTTGTTGGAGTTGAGAGCGCGCGTGAGAAGGTCCTGGATGTTCGCCGTGAACAGTCGCTCGACCTTGGCGAAGATGGAATCGTAGCCTGCCATGCTTTTACTCCCCTTTCTCGTTGATGGCCCTGGGACCATTCTAGCACACTCTATACGAGTCAGGGAAGTGATTTGTTTCACTAGTTGGCTAGGGCTTGCCGATCATTCGCTCCACTTCACTGACGAGGTCGTCGAGGTCGAAGGGCTTCATCAGGAGCTCGGTCTCGCCTTTCTTGAGCGCGTGGGTTGCTTCGACCATGTCCTCCGGCATGCCCGTGGTGAGCACGACGGGAGTCTGGCTGGTTTCCGGGTCGTTTCTTATCTGTTCGAGGAGCGTCCAGCCGCTCACCTGCGGCATTCTGACGTCGAGGAGAACAAGCTGAGGTTTTTGCTCTTTGATAAAGCGAAAGGCATCCGAGATATTCTGACAGAGGGTAACGGCTCGATATCCGGCCTGCTCCAAAGCCAGCTTGACGATATCGGCAATGTCGCATTCGTCATCTATCACGGCAATTTCTTGAGTCACATCACACCTCCGCGCCGAGTTCGCCCTTTTCTCTAGTGCAGCCTTCATGCCAGCCCTCATACTCGTCGGCCTGGCACGTATTCTGCACCACAGCCCTTGGTTTTGTGGTAGAATACGGGCTGTTAGGAGGTGGTTCGACTATGTCTTGGCTCTTGCTCATCGTTGCGCTGATTGTGGGGCTTTGGCTGGTCTTGTCGCTGGCGAGCGGCCTGGTTGGGGTGATCTTCACCCTCATAATGGCCGGAATAGTCGGCTGGTTAGCAGACTTGATCGTTCCCGGAAGGCTTCCGTTCGGCTGGATAGGGGCGATTGTGGCGGGTTTGATAGGGAGCGGGCTGGGAGCGCGGTTCTTAGGAAACATCGGTCCGGTGATCGCCGGTATCCCGTTCATCTCTGCCCTGATCGGTACGGTGGTCGTGGCATTCATCGTAAACCTGGCTATGAAGTTGGGCGCCGGTCAGAGAACGGCGTAGGAAGCGGTCAGCTATCAGCCGTCAGGGGCCGGTGGTTAGCTGCCGATCGCTGAAGGCTGACCGCAGATAGCTATCGAAGAGGTAAAAAGGATATGAACGATGAGTCCATTCCCGCCATTTGCCGGGAGTGTCCGCAGTCACGTGAGAATTTCTATACGAAGAGCTGGTATTGCGTGAACTCGGGCGCGCCTCTGGGCAGTAAACGGGCGTGGGACTACTGCACATCTCCTAGACGGGCGGAAGCGCTGGCAAGGAGCGACGGCTCCGCTACGGGACAGGCCAGTTCTCCCGCAGCCAGCCCGGCCACTGGCTCCCCTACTGGTCAGGCCGATCGGTCCGAAGCCAGCAGCACGGCTGAATCCGCGCCGGATGCCTCGGAGGAGGCCCCTGGCGCGGACTTCTCTCCTCAGCACCGCGAGGCTGCCGATGGCGACGCCGCCCCGGACGAACAAACAGAAAACGCGCCTCCGGAGGATCTCCTCTACGGTTATTCGTTTGACTGCTTATAGCTGATACCCAAGTTTTTCCTTGACAAGGTTTTCCTCTCGGGTATACTGGAGACGTAAAAGACCCGGGAGGTCGCGTCGCATGTCCATCATCCTGATCCATGGTTTCGAGCACCTCGGGAAATACAGTACATCCGCGGCCTTCTGGGCCTCACAGGCGCTGCTCTTTAGCGGGCTGGGAATCAATCAAAGAGGAAAGGCTGGGAGATAATGAGGATTCTGGTCACCGGTGGCGCGGGGTTCATCGCCTCGGGAATTGCCGCCGCTTACCTCGACAGAGGACACGAGGTCACCGTAGTGGACAGCCTCGTGCGGGGCAAGCTCGGGCGCGTGCCGGCGGGAGCCGAGTTTTGCCAGGTAGACGTCAACGACCCCTGCCTGGAGGAGGTCTTCGCCGCTTCCCGCTTCGACGTCGTGAGCCATCACGCCGCGCACGTGAGCGTGCGCGAGTCCCTCGAAGATCCAGAGTTCGATGCCCACAGCAACATTCAGGGCACGCTAAGCGTTCTCAGGCTGGCCGCCAGGCACGGAGTGAGGAAGTTCATCTACGCCGGAACGGTGGCCGCCTACGGCGAACCGGTCGCCTTGCCGGTTACCGAGGACCACCCGACAAGGCCCATGAATCCTTACGGTGTCTCCAAGGCCGCTGCCGAGCAGTACATCAGCTTCTACGGCTTGGCCAGAGGGCTGCAATGCGTCAAATTTCGCTACGCCAACGTCTACGGCCCTGGCGCCGATACCGAGGGCGAGGCGGGAGTCGTGACGATCTTCTCCAATCTGATGGCGCAGGGGAAACGGCCAACCATCTACGGCGACGGAGAGCAGACGAGGGATTTTGTCTACGTCGGCGACGTGGTCAAGGCAAACATCGCCGCCCTGGATTTCCCGCGCAGCGACTGCTTGAATATCTCGACAAACACGGAGATCACGGTGAACCAGCTCTACGCCACCCTGGCCGGTCTCATGGATTACAGGGGGAAGCCAATCTACGCGGCGGCTAAGGCGGGCGAGGTGATAAGGATCTATCTGGACAACGGCAAGGCAAGACGGCTGCTAAACTGGGAGCCAACTACCTCGCTAGAGGAGGGTCTGGCGCAGGTGGCGGCCAGCATCGCTAAGGGAGCGCAGGCACGGTAATCGTCTGCATCATGATAGGGGCAGCCCTCACCCTAACCCTCTCCCTTTGGGAGAGGGAAGCGGCCTGTCCCCTCTCCCTTTGGGAGAGGGTTAGGGTGAGGGCGCCTAAGCGCGAGGCCATTTTGAGAACGGGGAGATAGGCGGATTTGGCGGTCTTGGTTACCGGAGTTGGCTACATCGGCGCCCAATTGGTCAAGGACCTTCTGGCGGATGGAGAGGAGGTAGTAGCGGTCGACAACCTCTTCAGCACGGACGCCTCGGCCATTGCCCTTCTACAGAAGGACCACAATTCCCGTTTTCATTTCGTCAAGGGAAATGCCGGCCGGCCAGCAGTCTTGAGGCAGGCCTTCGAAACCTGCCCGCAAATCGATCTGGTGTTCGGCCTCGCCGCACAGTCCAGCGCTCACCCTGATGCGGCTAGCCCCCGCTATACCGAGAACACGAACCTCCTGGCGCCGCGACTGCTACTCGAGGCGATGGTGAGCTACGGCGTCCGCACTCTGGTGTACGCCAGTTCCTTCCGAGTATACGGCGACGAGCTGCCACCGGTTGTCGCCGAGGACCTGACCTATGGCCGCTTTGGGGATCTCTCCCATCTCTCCAAGTGCTACGTCGAGAAGCTCATGGAGATGTACGCTTGGCGGCACGGTTTACGCTGCCTGACCGTTCGACTAGGTGTAACCTACGGGTTAGGCCCGGTGATGAAAAAGGACTATAGCTTCATGACCGCCCCCAACAAGTTTTGCCTACAGGCGACGCGCGGTGAGAAGATCGCCGTTTACGGGTCGGGGCCGAACCCCACGGCCTTTATTCACGTGGCCGATGCGGCTGGCGCCATGCGGGCGGCGGCCTCCTACGAGACTTTGGGAGGCTATGTGGCGGTCAACGCGGTGAGCGAGATGGTGCCCGTCTCTTCTGTGGCGGCGATCGTGGCCGACGAGGGACGGAGACGGAGCCTCGACGTAGCTATTGTCATAGAAGGCAGTCAGAACGAGGCGAAGGCGGCTCCCAGGGTACTCTCTAGATTGGATGAGGTAGGGTTCAGGCCGGGGCGTCGCCTACGGGACGGCGTGGCGGAAATGATCGACTACTTTCTCAGCGCTCCATGAAGATAGTTGTAACAGGCAGCAGCGGCTTCATCGGCTCCAGCCTGGTGGAATCCCTCGCCAGAGACGGCCACTACGTCATCGGCATTTCCCGCCAGGCTTGCTCATCCTTCCACGGAAGGACTGCCGAGTGCCACCCGTGCGACGTCGAATCAGACGAGGCCCGGCAGGCTGCCGCCGCTGGCGATTACATCGTCCATCTGGCTGCCCTCGCGGATGCCTCCCTATCGACGGGCCAGCCCTTGCTTTACAATCGGGTGAACGCCGGCGGCACCTTGAACATGCTCGAGGCGGCACGGCTATCTGGCGCCGGCTTCATTCTCGCCTCCACTCAGCGGGTATATCGACCACAACTGGCGCCGCTGAAGGAAGACCTGGCGCTCGAGCCGATGGATCCCTATGGCTACTCCAAGGTCGTGGCAGAGAAATGGGTGGAGATGTACCGGCGATTCTACGGCCTGAGGACCACGGTGGCGCGCTTCTTCTCGGTTTACGGCGTAGGCCAGAGGCCTGGCAAGGGTCTGAGCGGCGTAGTTGCCCTATTCGTCGCCAGGGCGCTGGCCGGGGAGGACATGATCGTCGACAGCCGGACCAGGCGCGACTTTACCTACGTCGCCGACGTGGTTCAGGGCGTGAGGTCAATCATCGAGGCGCCGGCAGCAGCGGGAAAGACCTATAACATCGCCACGGGAATAGGCTACTCGCTCGCCGAATTGGCCTCGCTGGTGAGGGAAACCTGTGGCTCGCGATCCGAGATCGTCTTCTCGGGCGAGGCCGGCGAGGGGCAGAACTACATCGCCGACCTATCGCGGGCGAGAGAGGACCTCGGCTACCGGCCCACAATAGACCTGCGACAGGGGTTGAAATTGTATGCCGACTGGATGCGGAATTTGCGCTAGGGTCCTTCTCAAGGCCCGACCAACCAAAGCCCAACTGGATGACAGGCTGCAGGCGCCCGTTCCCGAGGGGCTGGAGTTCTATCTCGACCAGCACGATATCACGGCGCCCGACTGGTTGTCGCAGTTGATGGACTTGCTGGCAACCTACGAGGCGCCCCGGGAGTTCGACTACGTGGTCGAGGGTCCGCTGGGTTCCTTGGATGGGCACTTCTTTCACGTGGCGAGGGACAGCGACGCCGATCGCGAGGTGGTTAACCGGCTCGTCCAGTTCGGCAAGGAAGTGGAGGCCAAGGCGGCCGTGATACACTGCATCGCTCCCGGCACCTTGCCCTTTGTCCACGACGGAGAGTCGAAGCAGACCATGAGGGAGCGGGCGCTTCCATTCATCGACCGCTACGCCGGGCTTTGCCTGAGGCAGGGGATGGTCCCGACCATCGAGAACATCCCCCCGGTGGCGCAGATGCGGCAGAGCGCCTTCATGTATTCGGGGCTTGGCATGGAGCCGAGCGACCTTCTCTACTATACCGACCACGTCGAAGGACTGAGAGTTACCCTGGACGTATCTCACGCCAGGCTCTATTTGAACGCGGCCAACGCCCGACCTGGCGACGCCGAGGGCGATCTGGGCCGGCTGGTCCAACATCTGGCGACCAACAGGGAGGTGACAAGCCTCGAAGATTATGTTACTTTACTGGGCGACAAGCTCTACGAGGTGCACGTCTCGAACGCAGCCAGACTATACGACGAAGGGCTTCCCTACGACCAGGGAGACATGGACCTCGATCAGGTAATGGCGAGCCTGTTACCCAGGGCCCGGTTCATCGTAACCGAGACCATAGAACCGGACCCCAACCATGCCGTCTACATGCGAGAAGCCCAGAAACGCATCCTTGCCGTGAGGGGAAGGATTGAGGGTAGAGGGTAGAGGGTAGAGGGTAGAGGGTTGAGGGTAGAGGGTGGAGAGTCAGCATCCCACCTCTGGCAGAAGCTTGTCGATAGAAGTCTGGACGTCGGTCCCTATCGCTGGGAAGAGCTTGGGTGCAGAGGGCTGAGCTGCAGTCCCCTCTCCCTTTGGGAGAGCGGGTGCCCTTTGGGCGCGGTGAGGATAGCCATCTCGCCCATCAACCAGGTTTTGAAGTTAGAACGAAGGACAACTGAATGGAGCGCAAGGGACCTCAAGTAAGCTCCCTAGAGGATATCGATCTCAGCCTGCTTACCGGTAGGAAGCCAGTCGGCATAAGTGTGCAATCCCTGGCCCGAGCCATAGCGGGCAAGACGGCCCTTATAACCGGCGGTGGCGGCTCAATCGGCTCTTCCCTGGCCGAGTTTCTCATCCGGAGCGGCATTTCCGAGCTTACCCTGTTCGACAACAACGAGCATTCCCTCTTCTATCTCCAGCAGGGCTTTGCTGGGGCGTCGCGGCGGCTTCCGATTCATCTGGTGCTTGGCGACCTGCGGGACCGGGACAAGGTCAGATACATCCTCCAACGCCAGAGACCCCAACTGGTGTTCCATCTGGCTGCCTACAAGCACGTGCCGGTGGCCGAGTTCAACGCCGACGAAGCAGCGGCGGTCAACGTTCTGGGCAGCCTGAACGTGGCCGAGGAGGCCATAGGGGCCGGGGTAGAGCGCCTGGTCTATCCCTCGACCGACAAGGCGGTGAAGCCGCCCAGCATCTACGGGGCGACCAAGCGCACCGTCGAGCTTCTCCTGCAGGCCCTTGCCAGAGAGCGACCGGGTTCCACCGCTTTCCGAACCGTCCGGCTAGTCAACACGGTGGGCGCTCAGGGGGGAGTCATCCGCGTGTTTGCCGACCAAATCAGGCAGGGTCTGCCCATTACCATCACCGACGACAGAATGACGCGATATTGGATAAGTATGGCGGAGGCGACCCAGTTTCTCGCTCAGGCGGCCTTTGCCGAAGAGATTGAAGGCGTCATGGTCCTGGACATGGGAGACGCGGTCAAGCTGGTCGACGTGGCCCGGCGCCTTTGGGACCTTCTCGGCCAGGGAAAAGACCTGGAAGTGCGCCATGTGGGAATGCGGCCGGGAGAGCGCCTCCACGAGAGCCTCATGTACCCCTACGAGTGCAGGCACGAGACCCGCTATCCCGGTATCTTCGACATCCGAAGCCAGAAGGCGCCAACTCATTCCCTCGCCGATCTGCTTGGGGCCGTCGAATCGATCAGAGGCCTTATCGGTCGTCACGATTGCGAGGAGGTGCGCCGGGCGCTGTTCGCCTTGGTGGAGGCCGAGGACGAGGAGCGGCCTAAACGCTAAGGCACGAAGATGAGAATCGCTTCGGATTTTGATGCCACTGCCGATATGATCTTGTTCGAGGGAAACTGCCTCGACTTGCTCGCCAACACGCCCAATGGCATGGTGAAGCTCGTCGTTACTTCGCCCCCCTACAACCTGGGCAAAACCTACGAAAACCGCCTCGACTTGGATGATTACATGCACCAGCAGAAGACCGTGATCGGGGAGTGCGTCCGGGTGCTGCACGACCGGGGAAGCCTTTGCTGGCAGGTGGGGAACTACGTGAACAACGGGGAGATCGTTCCTCTGGACATATTCCTGTTCCCGATTTTTGCCGAGCATAAGCTCCATCTGCGAAACCGCATCGTCTGGCACTTCGAGCACGGCCTTCATGCCTCGAAGCGCTTCTCCGGCCGCTATGAGGTCATTCTTTGGTTTACCAAGGGCGAAGGCTACAGCTTCAATTTGGACTCCGTCCGGGTTCCCCAGAAGTATCCGGGCAAGATGTATTTCAAGGGTCCGAGAAAAGGCCAGCTTTCCTGCAATCCACTGGGCAAGAACCCCGGCGATATCTGGCAGATTCCCAACGTCAAGGCAAACCACGTGGAGAAGACCGGCCATCCCTGCCAGTTCCCGGTGGAGCTGGTGGAGAGGCTGGTGCTGTCCCTGACGGAAGAGAACGAATGGGTGCTCGACCCCTTCATGGGCGTGGGGAGCACCGCAATCGCTGCCCTGATGCACAATCGCAAGGCGATTGGGGCAGAGGTGATGCCGGAATACGTGGCGACCGCCAAGGAGCGGATCCGACTGGCAGAGGAGGGCAGGCTGCGGATCAGACCAATGGATAGGCCGGTCTATGACCCTGGCTCGCCCGATGTGAGCGTGCCTCCCAAGGTCGTTGCTTTCGGCCTTCCAGCGAAACCTTTGCTGCTTGAGAGATTGGAGAGCCATGAGCAATCAGTTCCGCCGAGCATTCCAGGCCAGAGTCTGCTAAAATAGACGAAACTGTAGAAGCCGGAGGGATTGATGATGCCCCAGCAGCCGTTGGCGGAGGTCTTTGGCTATCCCATAGATAACTTCTCGGCCGAAGCGATGAGGCATAGGCAAAGACGGCTTTGTCCGTTCAACAACAAAGTCCCTTCTTGCACTAAGGACAAGGCGGAGGATCCTTTGGGAACGTGCAGCATCTTTGATGATGGCCAGGTAACCGTTACTTGTCCTATTCGTTTTCGGGAAGACTGGCTGATTGCCGATGATGCAGCAGATTTCTTCTTTCCTTCCGGCACTAATTGGACGTCGGTTACTGAGATTCGCTTAAACGATAGGTATGGCAAGTCGGCGGGAAACATCGACGTTGTCTTGGTTTCCTATGACGACTGCGGTAAGCTTCTTGATTTCGGAGCTCTTGAGGTTCAGGCGGTTTACATATCGGGTAATATCCGTTCTCCCTTTCAGTACTACATGCAAGACCCCGCTCAGTTCGCCAGTATGGATTGGAGGAGGCACAGAAACTATCCGAGGCCGGATTACCTCTCTTCTTCGAGAAAACGCCTTGCTCCCCAGCTAATCTACAAGGGCGGCATCTTGAACGGTTGGAAAAAGAAGATGGCCGTCGCCGTCCACGATGGCTTCTTCAATACACTCCCAACTCTTCCACAGTGTGAGCCAGGCCAAGCCGATATCGCTTGGCTGGTGTATGACCTTGTGTATTCTCAAGACCGCAATCTGTACCGGCTGACCCGAAACCGTGTCGTGTATACCAGGTTTGAGCCAGCTCTTAATAGAATCACGGTTGCCGAACCTGGACCTATTGAGGACTTCATCGAGGAACTTCAAGAGAAATTGGCTGATGTCATCAAGAATGAACAAGAAACGCCACCTGAGGCGCCAACGCTGAAGGATATTTTGGAGACTTAAATGCAAACAGCAAGGCAACTCTCATTCTTTCCCGTCACAGACCACATTGTCAACGTCGCCACGGTTCCTCAGAGGAGCCCGTTTAGATATCCAGGCGGTAAAACGTGGCTCATTCCCCGAATCAGGGAATGGCTGGGATCTTTGGGTAAGAGGCCTACGGAGCTTTTTGAGCCCTTTACAGGAGGGGGAATCGTCGGCCTGACGGTGGCTTTTGAGAATTTGGTAAGTCACGTGACGATGGTGGAAATGGACAAAGAGATAGCCGCCGTCTGGCAAGCGATATTTGCAGGCGAGGGTCCTTTGCTTGGCGAGCGTATCGTGAACTTTGAGCTAAGCTATGAAGCGGTTGAGGCAGAGAGAAGCAGAACGAACCCGAGCCTTCAGGAAAGAGCCTTTATTACGATCCTTAAGAACCGAACCTATCACGGTGGTATTCTGGCCGAGGGCTCGGGCATGATCAAATACGGCGAGAATGGCAAGGGGATAAGATCAAGGTGGTATCCCGAGACCCTAAGACGAAGGATTCTAGAGATACACGCTCTCAGGCACCGTTTTACATTCATTGAGGGCGATGGTCTTGACGTAATGAGGCAAAACGCTCATGTGATGGATGCTGTATTCTTTATCGATCCGCCCTACACGGCTGGAGGAAAGAGAGCCGGAAGAAGGCTCTACAACCACTTTGAGCTTGCACACGAGGAACTATTCAGGATAGCGAGCACTCTTACCGGCGATTTTCTGATGACCTACGATGATGCGGAGGAACTTCACGAACTTGCTGCCAAGTACGGGTTTGACACTGAAGCGATTGCGATGAAGAACACCCATCACGCCAAGATGACAGAGCTACTGATTGGCCGCCGGCTTGATTGGGTGAGACCAGCAGTGCAGGGTTTGTCTCGAGTGGGCTGAGCCGTACATTCCATTGCAAACAGGGACCTAGATATCTCAGAATCAAGACAGTTCGGGTGGGAACTTGTATTTACCAGCTTTAGCCTCCATTTTCCTCGTCGCCCTCATCGGCGGGCTGCTACTGACACCGCTGGCGGGGCGGGTGGGTGAGCGATTGGATATCGTGGACCGGCCCCGAAGGGGTGAGCTGGGAGTGAGGATCGTCGCCAGGACAGGGGGCTACGCCATCATCCTGGTCTTCTTCCTCGGCCTCGCCGTCAGTTTGCCCCTGCTGCCGCATGACGATTCGAAGGAATACTCCAAGCTGGTCGGCCTCGCTCTCGGCGTCTTGGCCATCGTGGCCATCGCCGTGGTCGACGACATGAGGCGCTTGGGGCCGAAGGTCCAGTTGGTGGGGCAGATTGTGGTGGCCCTGATTCCGCTGCTGTTTGGTGTGGCCATAGACAACATCGCCAGCCCCTTCGGCGGCATCGTGAAGGTGCCGGTTTATCTCGTCGGCCCGCTCACCGTGTTCTGGATGGTCGGGATGATGAACACCTTCAATTTCATCGACACCATGGACGGCCTGGCCGCGGGAATCGGCGCCATCGCTTCGGTCGTCCTCTTCTTTATCAGCTTGCAGCTCGGACAGTACAGCATCGCCGCCCTGCCTCTGGCTCTGGCAGGCGGCACCATCGCCTTTCTCTTCTTCAACTTCAACCCGGCCCGCATCTTCATGGGCACCTCGGGATCGATGTTCATCGGCTACGGTCTGGCCATCCTTGGCATCATCGGGGGAGCCAAGCTGGCTACCACCACTATGGTGGTGGGCGTGGCCATCGTGGACGTGGCGATGGTGATTATCTACCGCCTGTCGCGGGGTCGGTCACCATTCAAGGGAGGAGATTCGGCCCATCTTCCCCACCGTCTCCTCAAGCTGGGCCTATCGCAGCGCGCCGTTGCCCTGCTGATCTACGGCCTCTGCCTGGCCTTCGGGCTGATGGCCCTGTTATTCACCCGAGCGGAGAAGCTGATCGGCTTCGCCGTCCTCGGCCTGGCCATGCTGATGCTGATGTCGGCGATCAGTCTACGCTCGCGTCCTTCCAGCGGGAAGGATAGTGGTGGACGCCAGGACCGCCTTGTCGCCGGTGACAGCCGCAAGGAGAATGGTTAGGGCGAACCGGTAGAGGGAGAGCTGGCGGCGCCACCGCCAGGGCTGTTTGTAGAGACGGTACAGCCACTCGAACCTCGCCCGCCGCACCCACAGTGGCGCCCGCCTGACCCGGCCCGAAAAGTAGTCGAGCACTCCCCCGACGCCGATGCCCACGGCGGCCCCCGAGCGCTCGAGGTTGCGGGCCAGCCAAAACTCCTGAGCCCGGGCGCCGAAGGCCACGAGGAGGATGTCCACCCTCCCGGCGGAGCGCACCGCCCCCACTGTGTTGTCGTCGTCGGCGGGATCGGGAGAGCCGCTGTAGGTTCCAGCCACGGTCAGTCCCGGGTGCCGCCCCGCGAGCCTCGCCGCCGCCGCCCCGGCCACGCCCTCTGCTGCCCCAAGGAGGAACAGACGATAGCCCTCTCTCGCCGCCTGGGCCGCCAGCAGCTCGCATAGATCCGTCCCCTGAACGTGCTCCCGCAGAGGCAACTTGAAGATGCGGGAGGCGTAGACCAGCCCGATGCCGTCGGGGATGGAGAGAGACGAGGAGTTGATCGCGTCCCGAAAGGCGCGGTCGCGCCGGGCCAGCATCACGAATTCCGGATTGGGAGTGACGATGCGATGGTGGCCTCCCCATTCGACAAACCGGCGACAGAGGGCAACGCTCTCCTCGTAGGTGACGTCGTCCACGCGAAGGCCTAGTATGTAGCGTGAGCTGAGGCTAATCGGGTCGGCCAACCTTGAAGATGCGTCCTTCCGCCGGCGGCGCGATGTGCTTGGTGGCGTTGCAAGAATCGACCACGAGCGTTGCGGTATCGACGATGTGTTGATAGTCGTACTGGCTGTGGCCGGTGACGATGAGAACACAGTCGGCCCCGGCAATGAGTGAGTCGGTGAGGTCTACCGAGCGCATCTCGATGCCCCTTTCCGGCCTGCTCTCGGCTCCCACTTTGTACACCGGCACGTTGGGGTCGTTGTAGACCACTTCGGCCTGCAGATTGAGGAGCTGCAGAATGATTCGTTCCGCCACGGAGTTGCGAGCGTCGTCGATATCCTTCTTGAAGGCCACGCCGAGGACCACGACCTTGGCGCCGGCCAGAGGCTTTTTCCGGCTCCCCAGCGCCTTGACGACCTTGTCCACGGTATGATAAGGCATGCTCTGGTTGACCTCGGCGGCCAGCTCGATGAAATGGGTGTAGAAGTCGAGCTCTCTGGCCTTCCACGATAGGTAGAAGGGGTCGACCGGTATGCAGTGGCCGCCCACGCCCGGGCCGGGATAGAAGGGCATGAAGCCGAAGGGCTTGGTGGAGGCGGCCTCGATGACCTCCCACACGTCGATGCCCATGCGCTCGCACAGCTTGGCCAGCTCGTTGACCAGAGCGATGTTGACGCTGCGGAAGGTGTTTTCCAGGAGCTTGGCCATCTCCGCCGTCCGCGGCGAGCTTACCGTGTGCACGGGGGCGCCCATACAGGCCATTAGCCCGGCAGCAACCGTGGTGGATTCGGGGGTCAGCCCGCCCACGACCTTGGGCGTGTTCTCCACGCCGAACTTGGCGTCGCCAGGATTGATGCGTTCGGGGCAAAAGGCGAGATAGAAGTCCCTGCCCGCCACTAGACCCGATCTTTTCTCGAGAATGGGCAGAACGTCCTCTTCGGTGGTGCCCGGGTGGGTTGTGCTCTGGAGGATCACAAGTTGGCCTCTCTTGATCCGGGACCCCACGCCCTGAGCGGCGCTGACGATGAAGGAGAGGTCGGGAACCTTGGCCGGCGTGATCGGGGTGGGGACGCAAATGAAGATGACGTCGGCGTCTATGAGGTCGCCAAAATCTGTCGTAGCCTGAAACCGGTCGCGGGTCACAAGGTCGGCCACGTCCGCCGATGGCACATCGGGGATATAACTCTTGCCCTGGTTGAGAGTGCCAACCTTCTCCGCGTTGACGTCCACGCCGAGAACCCTGAATCCCACCTTGGCAAAGCCGGTGGCCAGGGGCAAGCCGACGTAGCCGAGGCCCACAATAGCCACCCGTGCACTTTTGTCCCGAATCTTGTCGAGCAGGTCCATGAGAGGAGTATAGCACATCGAGGAATCCGCGACAACCACGAGCTAATCCTCACAGGCGGTTGTTGCCAGCGACGGCCGTGCCAATTCCAAATAGGTCTGATCGGTCGGATCAGTCGGATCCGACCGGTCAGAAGCTCTCCTGGAAGACTAATTCCGCCAGCGGCTTCCGCTTGCGGGTGCCTGGGTCGTGGGCGGGATAGCCGATGGGGATCAGGGCGACGACTCGCATATCATCCGGTAGGCCAATGGCTTCTTTTATCGGCTCCTCCTCGAACAGGCCGATCCAGCAGGTTCCGAGGCCGAGGGCGTGGGCCTGGAGGACGAGGTGCTCCACGGCGATGCCCATGTCCAGCATGAAGTAGTCGAGGCCCTCGCGCCTCCCGGACGCGTCGGGCTGGGCGAAGGCGACGATAACCACCGGCGCCTCCACGAGCAGGGTCTTGGGTGTGCTGATGGCTCGGGATAGCCGGGCGCGCCTCTCGGCGTCCCGCACCACCACAAACCGCCAGCATTGCCGGTTGCCCCAAGAAGGGGCCAACCGCGCCGCTTCCAGAATGCTGGTCAGGTGGTCTTCGGGAATGGGCGTGCTCTGCATGCGCCTCACGCTGCGCCTTTCCCTGATGACCTTCAGCATGAGGGTCTCCGCTGGCGCTGGAACCTGTGGCGGCGCCGTGAAGGTGTGGAGATGGCTCGTATTGTTGAAGAAAGAAACATTGATACCACGGGGGCCAAACTCGATAACGTTCTTGGCGGCGACGTCTTGCTTCAGCCGGCGGAAGTCGTTCAGGTGGAGGTTGAGGGCCTTGCAGAGAATAGTGTGAATGCAGAAATTGTGGCTCAGGGCTACAACCGTACCCTGGGGGTGTCGCTCCACCATCCTCTCCACGGCGCGCCAGGCTCGCTCTTGAAGTTCGATCAGGGTTTCCCCTTCTGGCATTCTGGCCGTAGCGGGCCACGCCGTCCACTGCCGGAAGAAATCGGGGTAATCTCCCCGCATGTCCTGGACCCTTTTTCCTTCGAACACCCCCTGATTCATTTCCCGGAGGTCCGGGTCGATCTGCACCTCCAGGTCATGGCTGCGAGCGATCTCTTTGGCGGTCGCCACCGCCCGCTTGAGATCGCTTGCGTATACGGCGTCGACCTTCTCGCCGCTGAGGGAGTAACCGAGCAGTTTCGCCTGAAGGACCCCGGTTTCCGAAAGCTCCGAGTCGCTCGTTCCCTGCGTCCGCCCCTCGGCGTTCAAAACGGTCTCACCATGTCGGACGAGTATCAGCTTCACACGAACCTCCCGTATCTTGCTGGGGGAACGGAGAACCACAGATGGACATGGACAAACGCGGATGGTCTGGCTTTCCGTCCTTCGCGTTCTTTCCCCTGTTCGTGTTCCCCGCGTTCGCTATATCCTCCGGCCAATCTCCGCTCCCTGGTATACGCCCTGAAGGGCTTTTTGGGGCCTGGCGGCGTCGCCGATCACGTAGACTTCGGCGATCTTGAGCCGCCGGACCTCGCCGGCCAGCGACTGCTCAGAGTCCGCTCCCAAGGCAAGTATCAGAGTGTCGAAATCGCCGAAGGTCGTCTCCCGTCGTTCCTCGAACTCCCGAAAGCCTCTCTCCCGCAGGGGCCTCCTAAATAGGTAGTGCCGGAGTAATTCCTCCCGGTCCTCGTGGCTCACCACCGCCACCCCATCCCGGGCGTGCCTTACCTGCGTGCAGGAGAATATCTCCACTCCCAGTTCCTTGAGCCGGCTGAAAAGCAGCAGGGCGTGGCTGGGCTCCAGGATAGGGTGCTCTTTATACCCTGCCAGCATTTCGACCACCCGCACCTGTCTTCCCCGCTCGGCGAGAAGGAGAGCCGTTTCGTAACCGGCGAGACCGCCGCCGAGGATGAGCGCCCGCTGGCCGACCTCTGCCCTTCCCGCCACCACGTCGTTTACGGTTACTGCTTCTGGCGTCCATCTAGTTATGGTCCACGGCACCACCGGCTTTGCTCCGGTGGCGATGACGAGGGCGTCCGGTGCCAGGTCCTCGACGAATGAGGCGTTGACCCGGAAATCGAGCTCGATCTTCACCCCAGCCGCTGGCAACTGGCTGGCGTAGTAGCGAATGAGGCTGCCAAATTCCCCTCTGCCGGGGATCTTCGCCGCCAAAGCCAGTTGTCCTCCAAGATACGACTCCTGCTCGTAGAGGGTCACAGCGTGGCCCCTCAGGGCGGCTACTCTCGCCGCCTCCATCCCGGCGGGACCGCCACCCACCACCACGACCCGTTTCCGGTGAGCGGCGGCCCTGATCTTATAGCTTCGCTCTCTGCCCACCTCGGGGTTGTAAACACAGGTGACTCCTTCGGGTCTTCTCAGACCGCTGAGGCAGCCCTCGTTGCAGCCGATGCAGCGGCGAATGTCGGCGAACGCGCCCCGCTGCGCTTTGGCCGCCCAGTCGGGGTCGGCTATCACGCCCCGACCGATGGCCACCAGGTCCGCCTTCTCGTCCTGTAGTATGCGCTCCGCCACCCGTGGGTCCGTGATGCGGCCGACCGTAATCACCGGGACCTTCACCACCTGACGGACGCCCTCGGCCAGGTGGGTGAGCCATCCCTGCTTTACCTCCATCGGCGCCGAGGCGGCGGTACTGAGGGGGCCAGCCGTACCAACGGATACGTGGATGGCATCGACTCCCGCTTGCGAGAGGAGACGGGAGGCCTCCCTTGCCTCTTCGGCAATGAGTCCGCCCGCCACTGGCTCCTCGCCGTTCAAGCGATAGATGACCGGAAAATCGGAGCCGGCTTTGCGCCTCACGCTGGCCATAACCTCGAGCGGGAATCTCAGACGGTTCTCCAGACTGCCGCCGTAAACATCGGTCCGCTTGTTCCACAGCGGAGAGAGGAATTCCATGAGGATGGTTTCATGTGCGCCGTGGAGCTCGACAGCGTCGAAGCCGGCCTCCTTGGCCCGTCGGGCGGCCTCGCCAAAAGCCTCCGCCAGAGCGCCGATCTCCTTTATGCTCAGCTCGCTTGGCGCCGGCTCCTTTCCGCCGGCGATTGCCGAGGCGCCCACCACCGGCTTGCCAGTAACAGATGTCCGGGCATGCCTGCCGCAGTGGAGGAGCTGGATAGCTACCCTGGCACCTGCCTGCCGCACCGCGGTGGCCAGTTCCCGGAGCCCGGGGATGAGATCCTCTCGCTCCACGCCGAGCAGGGTGGCAGAGTTCTTGCCGTCATCGCGCACGGCGGCGGCCTCAACGATGACGAGGCCGACGCCGCCAAGAGCGCGGGCGACGTAGTAGTCGATCATTCTTCGGGTAACCGCTCCGCCAGCGTCGGCGTAGCGGGTCCCCATCGGCGGCATGACGATCCGGTTCTTGATTTCCAGCCGTCCTATTTTGACGGGCGTGAACAACAATTCGAGTTGCATTTCTTTTACCTCGTCGCCGTCGCATTATAGCACCTAATCTATCGCATTGCACGCTGGTCCTCTTGGCGATCCTGGCGGGATTTGCGTCGCGGCGTGGAAGAAGAACCACCACCGACGTTCGTTTTTCTGAAAAGGACCGCATTGCCAGCAGCAGGGCGATCGCGTCACAGGAGTGGAGAGGGACGGCGCTCGGACATGGCGAGGGGAATGGCTTGCTCTCGTAGGAAAGCTACGAAATGGGACGAGGCGCCCGAAGCCCGGACTTTGGTCCCCCGCCGGAGCATCATGGCGGCTGGCCTAAGCGCTCGAATGAGACGGCCCGATGGCAGCCGGAGGACGCACACGACGTCGGCTCCCCGAAACTGAATCGATTCCACCATGGTCGCCGAATCGGGGTCTTCCTCGACGGTTAGCATCTCCGGTCGCAAGAGTACCTCGAGGCGGGTGCCGTTGGGCAGGCCGGTGTCCAAGGGCAGGAGACCGAGCTCGGTAAACAGGCCGCCCGGCTGGACCATGGCGGGAAGGAAATTGGCCTGGCCCTGGCCAAAGCCACTCTCCGCTGCTGGCCGCCGGAGAGCTCGTGGGGATAGCGTCCCTCCATGCCCGGTAGGTCCACCAGCTCAAGCATCTCCTTAACTCGGGCCTCGCGTTCCGCCCGGCTCAGTTTGGCTAGCCCGAAGCCGACGTTCCCTCTCATTGCTTCATGAATCTATCCGCCCTGCGTCTTCCCACGGGACCGGCGGCTATATCCTGTTGCCATACCTACCGCCGGTCTCGTCGCCAATGCGATTCTGGCGTTCTCGCTGCCGTGGCAGACCCTGCAGTGGTATCATGGTAGGCAACGAAACCCCTGACGCGCAAAGTGGACATCGAAGGTTAGTGCCATATCCAAACCCAGGTGCCGCATCACCTCGAAGCTGACGCAATCGACCAAGCTCAGGTCTCGATCTCCGGCAGTGATCATGGCCGCCATCGCCAATTGGTGCAGGGATTGGTCAACCCAGTGCACCTTGAGGGTCGGAACGAATTGAGTCTGGAAGTCGCGCACGGCTTGGAGTCCCAACCGACGACCGAGCAAAGCGATGGTCTCGAGCAACACGTAATTGCTGGTCACAAGCGTTTCTCTCCTCTGCGCAACGCTCTCCCAAACCGCTTTGGCGTGCTGGTGGCTAGCGTCGCCGGCGTTGATCGCCGCGTAGAGAGCCGAGGTATCGACAAACATGGTCACTTCAGGTATTCCTCGTCGAGATACTTGTCATGATTCGTCGAAACGTCGGGCGTTCCTTCGCGGTAGCGGCCCATCAATGCAAGCGCGCGGCGCCACTTTTCGTCCTCTTCGCTCTCTCGGAGAATTCGCTCCACCGACTCCCTCACTAGCTCCGCCATGGATACTCCTCGCTGGGTTGCCAACTCCTTCAGCGCACGTGCCTGGGCTTCGGTCAACTGAATCTGTGTACGAACCATCGCTCACCACCTTTGTTACGTCATGTATGCTTTTCCTATCCTCAATGATAACACATCTGCTCACTGCATGCTATGCATACCGACCGGGCACAACGGCCTTGATCGAGGGCCTAGCAGCCGTCCGAACACGCGAGGCACAGGAAGTGGCGCTGTACGAGCAAGAGGAAGCCATCGCAGTGAGTCAACAACCTCTGGTAGGTCATCTTTCCGAATGCTATAATTGGGGTATAGTCATTGAGAGGTGAGGTAATGGACTGGCGACAACGTATCGTCGTGGACCCACTGATTTGTCATGGCAAGGCTTGCATCAAGGGAACCCGCATCATGGTTTTCGGTCGTCTTGGATAATCTGGCGGCCGGAATCGTCCAAGAAGATATCCTGAAGAGTTACCCTTCCCTTAACCCTCAAGATATCCAAGCCGCCATCGCCTACGCCGCCGAATTGGCGCGAGAGCGAATCGTCTCAGTATAGGCTCTTCAGGACAAGAACCTCCTAATTCGCGTGTTCCAGGGAGTCATGCCCTCGTTGGGCGCAGAACCACTGGAGCAAAAGCTGTGGATTGTTGAGGAAACACGAATCCGGATCCGTGGAGGGGGAAGCTAGGCCCGCCACGGTCTTTAGCAGGACCCAATGAAAGAGCGGCGTTACACCATTGTCCTTATACCGGAGCCCGAAGAGGGCGGCTACTCAGTTATAGTACCAGCCTTGCCGGGGTGTGTTACTCAGGGGGACACCATCGAGGAGGCAATCGAAATGGCGAAAGATGCCATAGCCGGCTGGATTGCCGTCGCTGAGGAACACGGCGAGGTAGTACCCGAAGAAGATGAGGCCCTAACAGCCGTCGTCAAAGTGGCGGCGTAAGATCCTCAGTTATTCCTGCCCATCGGCTGCATGGTTCACTCTTTCTTCGGAATCAGCTTGCGGAACGGCCGCTATCCTCTTCCGTGCAGACACAAATTGCAATTGGTGCGATAATTGCAGATATTGCGGTTATCTGCTATTATTTCATTGATGAAACTGTTAGCGGAAGGATAACCTATGTCGAAACCTGATTCTGACGTCATCGTAGCGCGTGCCGACGAGGCCAAGGAGATTCACCAACTCGAGTCATCGTTGGCGGCGGTCGAAGAGAAGGATGCCGTGCTGGTAATGCCAAACGGTGAGAAAGTTCGCATGCCAGCTTCGGTTGTTAGGCTTCTCGTAAGCGGGATTCACGAGCTCGCTCGAGGCAATGGCGTAGTGGTCTTGCCAGTGCATTCTGATCTCACTACCCAGGAAGCGGCGTCGCTCTTGAACGTCTCGCGTCCGTTCCTCATAAAGCTCTTGGATGATGGCGAGATACCTTTCTACTATGTTGGTAGCCACCGACGCATTCCATGCAGGGATCTAATGTTGTATCGAGACCGCCGCAGCAAGGGGAGGCGAAAAGCGCTGGCGGAAATGGCACGCGAGGCGCAGGAAATGGGGCTGTACGAGTAGGTGGACATCGTCTCCCTGCTCGACGCAAACGTCATCTGGTTGATCGCAAAGTAAATCAAATGCTAGCTTTCTTTCCTGACTCGCTGGTTCAGGACTATGAGGAGCTGATTCCACGGATGATAAACCGTGAAGGCGACCGGCACGTCCTCGCCGCCGCGGTGCGCGGCCAGGCATCGGTCGTCGTCACGTGGAACAAAGCTGACTTCCCTGCTGAGGCTTGCACTCCCTACGCTATTGATGTCCAAACCCCCGATGAGTTTCTCTGTTTTCTCTGGCACCATGATAGCCAACGAATGGCGCAGGTGCTCAAGGAGCAGTCTACCCATCTAATCAAGCCTCCGCAGACGCTACGACAGCTCTTGGCAACACTTGAACGGTCTGTTCCGGTTTTCGTGCAGGCGGTTCTCAGTTCTACAGCCCTTTCTGACCTCGCGTCCAAAGAAAGTGAAGAGTACTAGAAGCGCAGCCGAAAAGCCCCTTTTGAAAAAGCGGTGGGGAATCGCATCCGCTTTTTGGCACTATGTGGGGGGCA
>JACPQF010000092.1 GCA_016190625.1 Chloroflexota bacterium
CAGAGACCCGCGAATTCTGTCCCCACTAGGAGGTCTGAATTGTTTGCCAGACCTGCTGTTGCCCCCCACATAGTGCCAAAAAGCGGATGCGATTCCCCACCGCTTTTTCAAAAGGGGCTTTTCGGCTGCGCTTCTAGACCTATCGTAGAGCCGTGATGACGATAGCACGTATACAGCGTCGGCGATCACTGTAACCGGAGCAGCCACTTGTAGCTTGCCAGCTTCGACGGCCTCAAATAGTGCAGCGGCTTCTGCCTCCTTCTTCGGATCATCCTTGCTGAGAAGGCGGATGATGACATCGGTGTCGACGAAAGGGTCGCTCATTCCGGTTTCTCGCGCTTGCCTTGAGGCGATCCTCATGGGCAATAGCTCGCATCTTCTCGAAAGGCAAAGGCTTCTTCAAAGACCCGGCAGCGCCTCGCAGGGATGCGAAATCAGGATACCGGGGCGCCACAATGCGCACGGTTCACTCTGTTTCGATGACGAAGGCGATCTTGTCATGCGTATTCACGCCCAGATGTCTGCGAACTTCCGCTGGGATGGTCACTTGTCCCTTACTGGTGATGGTGGAGAGAATCTCTTTCATGATGTCCCCAAATGTGAGGTATCGACTCATCGGTAAGGTAATTCTAGCATGTGCCTTACGAATTGTCGAGCATGATAACTGGCGGTTGGCCCACGCACCGCAACGGCAGGCGGTGTTTTTCACAGTTGACCAAAACGAGCACAGGTGCTATATTCTGGCGTGTTACCCGTAGCCAGCCTCCACGGCTTGGACGATGGGGTGGAAGAGGGGGAAGTCCGTAGCGAGGCGCCCAGGAATGGGCGGTTTTTTGTCTGTATCGTTAGGGCGGGCAGAGGAGCATCGATATGAAAACGAGATTGCAGGCAGTAGTTGTCTTTCTCACGATTCTCTCCATGGTCTCCGGCCCGTTGCAGATCGAGGCTCCCAGGGTTCAAGCCCAGGATCGGTCCCCCATGCCCACCCTGGCTTCCGCGGTTGACGAGCGAGCCCGTGTTGCCGCCGCGCTCCAAAGCTCGCCCGTGATGTTCATCGAGAACGTGGGCCAGTTCGACGCTGGCGCTCGCTTCCAGGTACGAGGAAGCAATTCAACCGTCTATCTGGCCGAAGATGCAGTCTGGTTTACTTTGCGGGAACGACGTCAGACTGAGACAGGTTCTGTTGACCCAACAGACCGACTCGGTTTCGGAAACCGAGTCGGTCTTGCTGCGACAAATGGCCCAGACCATTTTGAAGACATGACAACTCCACCCGTCAAAGCGGTCAACCTGAAGCTCAGCTTCGTCGGCGCCAATCCGAACCCTGTCATCGAGCCCTTCGACCGCCTCGACACCCACGTCTCCTACTTCACCGGCAGCGACCCCGCCAAGTGGCGATCCGACGTGCCGGTATGGGGCGGCGTGCGCTACAAAGACCTCTACCCCGGGATCGATCTAGAGGTGACTGGCGACCGTGGCCGAATGGTTCAGCAGATGGTGTCACGCCTGGGGGCCGATCTAAGTGCCGTGCGCCTGCGGATCGAGGGGGCAGAGAGCGTCCTTCTGCTGAAGGATGGGGACCGGTTGGCGCTGACGACTGCGTCGGGGGATTTCCTGCTGCCCTTGTTCTCTCTTCTGGCAAACGACAGCATCGATTCTGAGGCGGGTAGGAGCAAAGGGCGGGTGGCGAATCTCGCTCCTTCTCTGTTGAGGGACGACACCTCGGGAGCGGGCGCGTGGGAGATCGCTGCTCCTTTCGCGATGAGGGCTGAGGGAAACAGCAACCGACTGCCGTCGGTAGGCCTTTCCGGAGTCTCAGACCTCATCTACGCCACCTTCCTCGGCGGGAGCAGCGGCGATTCTGGCGAGGGTATCGCCGTGGACGCAAACGGCGCAGCTTACGTCACGGGAGACACCGTGTCCAGCAACTTCCCCGTCACGACCGGAGCTTACGACAGGCTGTATAACGGCCACCGAGATGTCTTTGTGGTCAAAATGAACGCCACGGGTGCAAATCTTGCCTACGCCACCTTTCTCGGTGGTAGCGATAACGATTACGGCTACGCTATCGCCGTGGACACGAGCGGCGCAGCCTACGTCACGGGAGAGACCGGGTCCAGCAACTTCCCCGTTACGACCGGAGCTTACGACGCCTCGTTTAACGGCGGCAACATTTTTCCTTCGGATGCCTTTGTGGTCAAGCTGAACGCCTCGGGCACCCACCTTGCCTACGCCACCTTTCTCGGTGGTAGCGATAACGATTACGGCTACGCTATCGCCGTGGACACCAGCGGCGCAGCCTACGTGACGGGAGAGACGGGTTCTTCCCACGACTTCCCGGTCACGAGCGGAGCTTACCAGACGTCGTGTGGCTTTTCGAGTGCTTTTGTGGTCAAGTTGAACACGTCGGGCTCCGATCTCGCCTATGCCACCTGCCTTGGCGGTGCCGACAAAGGCATCGGTATCGCCGTGGACGCGAGCGGCGCAGGTTACGTCACGGGAGAGACCGGGTCCAGCAACTTCCCCGTTACGGCTGGAGCTTACGACACCTCGTTTAACGGTCCCCTGGGTGGCAATGATGCTTTTGTGGCCAAGGTTAATGCAACGGGCGCCAGTCTCGCGTACGCCACCTTCCTCGGTGGTAGCAGTTTCGATTATGGCATTGGGGTAGCCGTGGACACCAGCGGCGCAGCTTACGTGACGGGAAAAACCATTTCCAGCGACTTCCCCGTGACGACCGGAGCTTACGACACGTCCTCTAACGGCGGCTATGATGCCTTTGTAGTCAAGTTAGACGCCACGGGCGCCAAGCTTGACTACGCCACCTTTCTCGGCGGTAGCGGTTTCGATTATGGCTACGGTATCGCCTTGGACACCAGCGGCGCAGCTTACATCACGGGAGCTACCAAATCCAGGGACTTCCCCGCCACGACCGGAGCGTACGACACCTCGCATAACGGCGGCTCGTATGGCCTTGATGCCTTTGTGGCCAAGTTGAACGCCACGGGCACCGATCTTACCTACGCCACTTTTCTTGGTGGCAGCGATGACGATTACGGCGGCATCGGTATCGCCGTGGACACCAGCGGGTCAGCTTACGTCACCGGAGCGACCGATTCCTACGACTTCCCCGTCACGTCCGGAGCTTACGACACCTCCTTCAGCGGCTACTACGCTGACGCCTTCGTGGTGAAGCTGACGCCGGGCGGTGGCCCGGGTGCGGCGCCTCGTCTCGGCGTAGCACCCTCTCAAGTCCCGGCCGATGGCGTTTCGACGGCCACGGTCACTCTCTTCGGTGCGCCCGTTGGCCACCGGGTTCGCCTGCTTTCCACACGGGGAAACATAGACGTGTTCTCGTCGGCGAGCGGCATAGTCCACGCGAGCGGGCAATTCACGGCGACGATTCGCTCGTCATCCGCGGGAACCGCGGTTCTCACGGCTCAGGACACATCCACCGGCGAGACCTTTGCCACCTCGGCTCAGGTGACGTTCGTCGGTGCGGGTGGGACCTTGCCTCCCGCCGTCGGCGCTGTGTCTGTCACTGGCGTGCGGCCCGAGCATCCCCTGAACGCTCGCTATCTTCAGGGAATCCGAGTTCCCAATCAGATCCGCGTGGCGGTAGACTGGAAGGACACCACCCCCGGGCGCGTCGACTTCGTTCTCAACGGCCGTAGCTACTCCGAAGCCGCTGGTGCCGATGCCTCCCACACCTTTGACATGGGCGTCGACCTTCAGCCGGGAACTAACAGTCTCCAGATCGTAGCTTATGCCGCCGGCGGACAATCGTCGACTGCTATGGACTTCAGTCCCTATTTGACGGCGGCCCCCGTGTGGCTATCGGGGCTGCTCGCTTTGGGGGCGATCGGTCCGATTAGCATGGGAGGCTCAGTCAGCGCCGGGCCTGAATACGAATCGTACATCAAGTTCCCCGCCGGTCTTCTCGATCTGGGCATACCCGATTTTGGACCGAAGGGCACCAAGAGTGAGCTGAACTTCCTGGTGAGTGGCGACCTGCGACTCCCCGTGCAATGCAGCGACCCGCTCGAGATATCCGTCATGGCGGGCGCGGAAGCAAAAATAGAGTTCACCAGCATAGAGTTGGGAGGAGAGCTCAAGGGGAGGGGGGCAATCAGAGCTCAATCGGTCCAGTGTGAGATACCAACGGCGCAGGGCAGCGTGCGGATCGACTTGAAAGTCTGGGGGCAGAAGAATTGGCCGGTACTGACCATAGTGGGGGATTTCATCTTTCCGGGCGCTGGAACTGCCGTCGAACAGGCTCTCCGCAGCGTGGGCATCGATCCTCAGATATTGGGAGGGGGAATGTACCTCCAAGCCAGCCTCCACGGGAGTTTTGAGGCTAATGTGAATACCGTCAGCAGGTATCCGTACCTCGAATGGCAGGGGACGCGTATCGGAGTTGGCCCTGGCATCGAGGGAGGATATCACTGGGACCTGTCGGTTGTCGAGGTCAAAGTTTTCCTCGGAGCCGACGGAACCATCGAGTTCTACCAGCCCGGCGCCTTGACTGACCTGAGCAACTTGAGGCCTGACCGGGTCACAGTAGGCGGCGAGGGAGGCTACAAAATCCGAGTGCTTTTCTTCGAGAAGGACGGCAAGTATAGGGTCGAATGGACCTACCCACCGCGGGTGGGAATCATGTCGCCGGCTATCATCGCCGGCGACGACTCTGGATGGCATCTCATCGGTCATCCGGCGAATAGAAACTACGCCGTCTTCCGCGCCGCTGCTGGCGCGGCACGCCAAGCGTTCGCGCCTCCGGACGGGACCTTGAGGCCCAGTGGCGTGGGCGCCCGAGGAACCGTGACAAACGTGCTGGTCGCCAACATATACACCTACACTGAGCCCTCCCTGGCTGTCGATCCGGCCACCGGTAACGCTTTGATGCTTTGGGTGCACGACGATATCGCGAAGCCAGTGGGGCAATCGCACGAAATTTACTTCAGCCGCTGGGATGGCTCGTCCTGGAGCGCGCCAAGTGGAGCAACCAACGACTTCCTCCTTGATAGCGCTCCGCGCGTGGCGTGGGCAAGTGGCCAGGCCGTAGCGGTTTGGCAGCGTCTCGACGAGAGCCTACCCATTACCGCTACTTGGGATGTGACGACGGCGAAGAAGATGGAGATCGCTACGGCTGCGTACAATCCGAGCAGCGGCGCCTGGTCGCCAGTGAGTCTTCTCACTAACGACGGAGCGCTCGACATGGTCCCCCAGTTGGCGAGGAATGGCGACGGCCAACTGCTGGCGGTGTGGCGACAGAACGCCGACGGATTGCTGAGCGGCGACGCGACCCATCCCGACCGTGTCATGGCTGCCTTCTACGACGGGGCCTGGGGAACGCCGGCGGCGGCCGTGGGCGGCATCCCCGGCTTGGTGGACCTGGCGGCCGGCTACGGGAGCAATGCCGCGACCATCGCCTACACGCGCTATCTGACGCCCACCGGCTCTCCCACGCCCACCTTGCAGCTCTTCACCAGCGCCTGGAACGGGGCGTCCTGGTCGACTCCCGTCCAGCGCACGAACGATAGCCTCGGCCATCGCAGCCCGCAGGTGGTCTACAACGCCGCCAACCAGCCGCTGCTCATCTGGCTGTCCGGCGGCGAGCTGCGCTTGCGCAACCTCAACACGGGGAGCGCCTCGGGCTTAACGCTGCCTGCTGCGGTAGGCGATGTGGACGAGTTCCGGGTTGTGCAGGACGCTGGCGGGAACATTGCGGCAGTCTTCACGGCGCAGGCGTCACAGCGCGACCTGTACGTGGCCCTCTACGATGCCGATCACGGCCTGTGGGGCAAGCCTACCCGGCTAACCAACGATCGCGCTAGCGAGGCTTATCCCACCGCCGGCTTGGACAGCGCGGGGAGACTGCTGCTGGGATACTCTGCCACCGCCGTCGACTCGATCACGCGCACCACAACCATCTCCGGCACCGGCGAGGTGGTCACCTACACCGTGCCGACCGAGGGACAAACGGATCTGGTCACTCTCTCCCACGTCTTCACTCGCAACCTGACCCTGGGCAATGGCGATCTAGCCATCTCGGACTCCCATCCGGCGCCGGGCAGCACGGTGGTCGTCTCCGCCACGGTGCGTAACACCGGCGACCTGGCCGTGAATGGCGTCGTCGCCGGCTTCTACGACGGCGATCCGACCGCCGACGGCAGCCTCATCGCCACGAGAAGCCTCGGGGCGCTTCTCGCCGGCGGGTTCACCGCTACCGTGTCCATTACTTACACGGCGCCGGTCACGGGCGGCATTCACGCCCTGTTCGTGGCCGTCGATCCCGCCAACGCCATCGCCGAGTCAGACGAGACGGACAACGTGGCGGGGCTGGCGGCTTTTGGTCCGGACCTCGAGGTCGCCAGCGCCGCTGCGGACTACTGGGGTGGGAGCGACGTCGGGCTACGCACGGTCGTGCGAAACATCGGCACGAGCGCCGCCCCGACGAGCACGATCGGCTTCTATCGCGGGGTGGTCACGGGGTCTGCCTTCACTACCGATACCGTGCCAGCTTTGGCTGCCGGTGAAACGTACACCCTGACCACGCCGTGGAACTTCGGCTCCCTGGCTGCGGGCGCCTACCCGGTGGTAGCCGTCGTCAACCGGTCGGATTTCACGGAAACCTTTGTCTCGAACAACCTCTACAGCTTCACGCTGGACGTCCGGCCCGACTTGATGGTTAGCCCATACTACCTGTGGACGACTCCCCTCACGGCCACGACAGTTGCCGTCACTGCCACGGTCTACAACGTGGGAGCGATCACGGCAACCGACGTGACCGTGGGCTTCTACCGCCGCGCGTCTCTGGATGCGGCGTCGCTGCTCTTCACCCGCACGGTGCCGTCGCTGCCCTCGGCAGGCTCGGCGCAGTTGAGCGG
This sequence comes from Chloroflexota bacterium, assembly GCA_016190625.1. GTDB lineage: Bacteria > Chloroflexota > Dehalococcoidia > JACPQF01 > JACPQF01 > JACPQF01. The sequence goes on from JACPQF010000092.1 coordinate 6,891, forward strand.
GGAAGTAGCAGGACCGCTGGGCTGTGGCCTTTACGTTTCGGCCAATCCCTACCGGTCGTTCGCCGAGACGACCTTTTCCAACAACCTGGCCTCCGTGAGCGCGCCGGGTGGTCGCTGCGCCAACTTCTGGAACAGCCCGGCGTCCGGCATCTCGCCCCTTACGGTGGTCTTCACCGACACCTCCAGCGGCGACAACACGTCGTGGCTCTGGCGCTTTGGCGACGGTCTTACTAGCACGATACAATCTCCGACCCACACCTACAGTTTCTCTGGCGCCTACAGCGTTACCTTGAGCGTGAGTGGGCCGGACGGCCAAGACCAGTTCACGAGGGAGGGGGCGGTGACCGTATATGCGCCAGCGCACGCCGGGTTCAGCGCCTTGCCGGTCAGTGGCGCGGTGCCACTGCAAGTTGGGTTCACGGACCGGTCGTCGGGGGACATCACGAGTTGGTCTTGGAACTTCGGGGATGGGATAACCAGCACCCGCCAAAGCCCGAGCCACATATATGTAGCTGCCGGCGTCTATAACGTCACGCTATCCGTGGCAGGGTATGGCGGAAGTGACACCTTCACCCGATCCAATTACATTACGGTTAGGCTTTCCCCGGCGCACAGCGTTTACCTGCCCCTGGCGACGCGAGGGTACAGCGGCAGTTGGTGAACACGGTTTCGTCGACCGCAAACTAGCAGGTCTTGCTCGGAATGTTCTTGTGAAGGTAGCTTTCAGCCCGCCTCGACGTATTCTCGGTTACTCGTTGATTTTGCCACATTGTTATGTGTATAATCATTATAGATAGATATGTGGAGGCATGTTATGGCTAAGAAAGTGATACAGGTTCCCGTCGACGAATCCCTACTCCAGGAACTGGAGGAGCTGTCCAGGAAGCAACGAAGAACCAGGTCTGAAGTTATTCGCCGGGCGTGTGAGCGCTACGTAAGGGAAGCGGAATTGGCGGAGATGGACAAAGCTTACGTGCAAGGCTATGAGAGCATTCCGGAGACGGAGACGCTAGGAGAGGCCCAGGCAGCTATAGCGGGCGAGTTTCTTCCTGAGGAGTCCTGGTAATGCAGCGGGGGGAGGTATGGTGGGCCAACTTACCTGCGCCGGCCGGCAGGCGTCCAGTCCTCTTGCTTACGAGAGATGCTGCCTACAGAGTTAGGACTTCGGTTACGGTTGCGGTAGTCACCCGCACAGCCCGCGGCATTCCCGTGGAAGTGCCCCTCGACGAGCGAGACGGAATGCCCGCGGCCTGCGTGGTGAACACAGACAATATTCTCACTATTCCCCGATACGCGCTGGCCGAACGGATTACCACTCTATCTACCGAGAAAATGGGCGCGGTAGCCAAGGCGATAGTCTTTGCGCTCGATCTGAACGTGAGCAATAGGCTCGCATAGAGGTATTGACAATTGAGCCAAAAAGCCGGACAATCAGATTTACCATCTATTCGTCTGTCCGAACTTGTATCTGCAACTCCAGTCCCCAATCTGCACGGGGGCCTGTGATGGGCCCTCGAGTGAGGGTGTAGCTTGATCCGGCAGAATAGACCGTTTCCGCCCGGCCGCCAGCAACCAGAGCCGGCCCCCGAGCCGCCACCCTCCCGGCTGACGGTTTTGCGACGGCGGCTGGGGCGATTCCACGCTCGTTTTCGGGGCTTCTTCCTGATCGTCGGGGGGATGCTCGTGGCGCTGGCCGCTTTCACGGCCTACGACCTGACCAAGCCGCCACCCCAGCGGCTTACCCAGCGGGACATCGACGCCGCCGTGGCCCGGGCGTTGGCATCGGCAACGCCCGAGCCGTCGGCGGCGTCCGTAGCTTACGAAATCATCCGTCCCTCCGTGGTTCGCATACGGACCTTCGTCGCCAAAGACGGGGCGAGAAGCGAGCTGGCCATCGGCACCGGCGTGGTAATCGACGACAACGGCACCATCCTCACCAGCCTGCACATCGTCAAGGATGGCAGTGAGGTGCAGGTGGTGTTTGCCGACGGAACCGAATCGGAGGCGCAAGTGGTCCTGACGGAGCCGGACCACGACCTGGCCGTTCTCCGACCTGCGGTTCTCCCAGACGACCTGGTGCCGGCGACGCTGGCCAGCGCCGCCGGCCTGCACGTGGGCGACGAGGTATTCGCCGTGGGAAATCCGTTTGGCATCAGCAACTCGCTGTCGGCCGGTGTGGTCTCCGGCCTGAAGCGCAACTACCGGTCGCAGCGAACCGGGGAAACGCTGAATAACCTGATTCAGTTCGACGCCGCGGTCAATCCTGGCAACTCGGGGGGACCACTGCTGGATCGCGATGGCGAGGTGGTGGGCATCGTGACGGCGCTGCTGAATCCGACGGATCAGGACGTCTTCATTGGCATCGGCTTTGCCGTGCCCATCGAGACCGCTACCGGGGCGCTTGGATCGCCGCCGGATTGATTCTTCCGTAATGGCCGTCGCTTGGGGCGGCCACGGGGGACGGGGCGGGCATCCTTCCGCCGAAGGACGCCGCCCCTACGAAGAACAACCGTAGTGGCCGACCCTCCTTGGCGGCCATTAGGGGATAGGGAGCGCAAATGGTCGAACAAGTCGCCGGCAGAACCGAGCCGGCTCCGCTGATGGAGCAAATTCTTTACGAGGTCAAGAAGGTCATCGTGGGGCAGGACCACCTGCTGGAGCGGGTTCTGGTGGCGGTTCTGGCGCAGGGCCATCTATTGGTCGAGGGGGTGCCGGGCTTGGCGAAAACCTTGACCATCAAGACGCTGGCGGAGGCGATTCAGGGCACCTTCAAGCGCATACAGTTCACGCCCGATCTCGTGCCCGCCGATCTCATTGGCACGCGCATATACAATCAAAAGACGGGCGAGTTCAGCACGTCTCTCGGCCCAGTCTTTGCCAACCTGCTGCTGGCCGACGAGATCAACCGCGCCCCGGCCAAGGTGCAGAGCGCTCTTCTCGAGGTAATGCAGGAACACCAGGTCACCATCGGCGGCGAGACCTACCGGGTGCCCGAGCCGTTTCTGGTGATGGCGACCCAGAACCCGATCGAGACCGAAGGAACCTATCCCCTGCCCGAGGCGCAGGTGGACCGGTTCATGATGAAGGTGATCGTGGAC
>JACPQF010000095.1 GCA_016190625.1 Chloroflexota bacterium
CCCCCCACATAGTGCCAAAAAGCGGATGCGATTCCCCACCGCTTTTTCAAAAGGGGCTTTTCGGCTGCGCTTCTAGAACTTAGAATTGCCTGCGTTTCCGGCTGAAGCCTCCACTCCTACCGTGGGAGTCGAGGCTTTGGTCTTTTGGAGAGTCCCCAAATCCAAGCCATTTAGGTGACACGTTTTGCGCCGTAGGTCGCGTAATGCACCGACATGCGAATGTCCGAGTAGGGGCGAATCTTTCCGCCGAAGGATTCGCCCCTACGGGATTGGACCACCCCGTACCGTGGGACTACTGCGTAGGTTCAGTTAGATGAGTGCAATCGCAGCAGCCCAAGCACCTGGACGATGAGGCTTCAGCCGGTTAGTCCGGTCGAGCCACCAGCTCCATCGAGTGTCACCGCCTGAAGCCTCGACCCCCGGACTTGGTTTTCCAGAGCCTCGGCTCACCTGAACCTGACGGGGAGCAAGTGCTTCGGCACGCGCAGCTTGTCACGCCCGCAAGCCGAGCTCCTCTCTGATCTTGAGAAAGCGGATCAGATTGCTCCGAGTCAGCATGCCTACGAGGCTTCGCCCCCGGACCACGGGCAACTGATTTAGGTCTTCTTCAGCCAGCGCCTGTACCGCCTTGCTCAGGTCGTCCTCCGGCAAGATGGTCTTGAGCTGGCCGGCCCCGCTCATCACCTCGCCGACGGTAACCATATCCCACTGCTCCTGCGGTACGTGTCTGATGTCGCTCAGCGTTATCATCCCTACCAACTGGTCCCCCTCCACCACCGGCACGGCTCGCAGGTTCCGTTGGAGTACGAACTCCTCCACCAGGTGGCGCAGAGAAATGCTGGGTGAAACCGTCGTGGGGTGGGAGTTCATTATCTCACCCACTCTGATACCCCGAAATCGCTCCTGAAACTCAACCTGCCTGACGCTCATGTCGGCGGCGTTGCTGAGAAACCAGCCTATGACCATGATCCAAATGCCGCCGATGAAGTTGCCGCGAAAGACCATGTACAGCCCGCCAAAAATGAAGAGGTAGGCAACGCCCTGGCCCACCGTGCCGGCGATCTTAGTGGCTCGCCGCATGTTTCCCGTGATGTACCATACGATGGCCCGAAACACCCTTCCGCCGTCTAGCGGAAAGCCGGGTATCATGTTGAAGACCGCAAGCAAGATGTTCACGGCAGCCATGTACTGGAGCAAAACAAAAAGCTGCTCGCTGATTCCCGCTGCCACGATGGCAGCCCCATAGAAGGCGAAGCCCAGAACCACGCTGGAGCCGGGCCCGACGACCGAAACGATGAGCTCGTCGAACGCGCTTTCGGCCTCCTTCTTGATGTTAGACACGCCGCCGAAAATAAACAGCGTGATGCTCTCCACCGGCATTCCCCGGTGGATTGCCACCAGCGAATGGGTCAGCTCGTGGACGAGCACCGATGCGAATAACAGCAGGCTGGCTGCCGCTGCCACAACCCAGCGATCCTGAGAGGACCAGCCCGGGAATTCCTGGCGAAAGTAGCCCAGTGCTAGAGTGGCTGTGACCAAGGCGAAAACGATCAGCCAGGAATAGTGGATTCCAATTTCGACTCCAAACAACCTTCCAAGCTTTACAGAGCTGTGCAAGCTACCTCACCTCCCTACCCGTCTCCTAAAGTGCTCAGAACCGATCCCACATTGCTTTGCATATTTCATGCCTCAGTTGTTGGGGTGACGAGTGGGGTCCGGTTTGCGACGTCCGCTGTGGCGCGCCCATCGTAGAGGCGGGTGCCCTCGGGGCGCGCCGTTTGCCCCTACGACGTCTGTGATCCTGAGAATGCACCGCTCCTGAACCCGCTTTGGAATCGATCCCCGCTGGCACCATAGTTGCAGACGAGAAAACGATGAGGTCCGCACAACCGAGCGCCGCAATGAGGAAAACACCTATTTCGATGCGAACATCCCCAGGGCGTCTTGTCTGCAAGAGCCGCTTCTTGCCTGCCGTCGCCATGCTCTCTCTGTTTGGTTTCGTCGCCATCCTCTTCTGGGTGCGAGTGATCAAGCCGATCGGCATCGACCGAAGCACCACTCTGGTTTTTCAGCGGGTCAGCAATCAGGGCTTCTATCGTTCGATGTCGCTGGCCAGTTCTTTGGGCTACCCTCCCACCATTCAATTGCTATGGCTGGCAGCAACCGCCGTCATGGCCCTGCGCCGCCGGTGGCTGGAGGCGATCTTCACCCTCGCCAGCGCCGGCGCCGCAGCATCGGTCATCCTGATCAAAGCGCTGGTGGGACGACCCAGGCCGGCGGGCGAGAGAATTCGCGTGGCGACCGTCCTCCCCGACTTTGGCTTCCCCAGCTCTCACACGGCCCACTACGTTAGCTTCTACGGCTTCCTCGCCTATCTTGGCGCCACTCAGCTCAGGCCAGGTCTACGCCGCCGGCTTTCCGTCGCCTTGCCCCTCTTTCTTGTCGCCCTGGTCGGCCCATCGCGCGTCTACCTCGGCCAGCACTGGCTATCGGACGTCATCGCCGCCTATCTCTTCGGTCTGGCCTATCTAATCGGACTCACAAGGGCCTATCGCCGGCTCAAGGCCATGAAGTTGGATGACTCATCGCCACGGTTGCCGTTGGAGAAAAGAATCTAGGGCGGTCGGCCAGAAACGCGTAGGGGCGATCCTTCCGCCGAAGGACGTTGGCTGTGACCACCTATGTTCTTCTTGAACCGGACCCGCTTCGTCACCTCATGGCACAGTCCTTGCGCCCCAGTTGGGATCGGCCACCGGAGCGAAGGATGAGAATGTTTTCACCGCGAGGCACGCCGCGGACAGGGAGAGAGACAATACGCTCTCTCCGCCATCTCCGCGCCCTCGGCAGTGAAGCATCATAGAACGGAGGAACGGAATGGAAGAAGATGTAGCCGGACCAGAGGAAGAGATAATCGGTGAGACCTACACTACCTGCTCCCGCTGTGGGAGACCGGTGCCGCGTAAGCAAACCATTCTAACCTGCCAGCCCGAGTCGGAGGAAACCCGCTCCGAGCAGGAGGAGCTCTGCCCCCAATGCCGGGAAGAGTTGCAGCGCGAGGAACAGGGCTAGTCGGTAGCTATCGGTTATCAGTCCTTCGTCAGAAGGACCGTCAGCTTCCGACCACTGGCTCCTGGCTGTTTCCCTCCAAGCTATATCCGTTGGCGCAGCCTGAAAGCTGACCGCTGACGGCTGGCAGTTCGCCTCGTTGACGCTCAATCCTGATTCTGCTAAACTCCACCGCGAGTGTGCGGCATGAGCGACGCTTTTGGTTAGGAGAAGGACTCTTGGGTCAGATCGAGGCACAGATTCTCCACTATATCGAGGTCATCTATAACACTATTGGCTGGTATGGCGTGGTGCTGCTGATGGCCATCGAAAGCGCCTGCATACCCTTGCCCAGTGAAGTGATCATGCCATTAAGCGGTTGGATGCTTATTCAGGCCAAACGCCTGAGCATCTGGTGGACCTTGCTCGCCGCGTTTTACGGCGCCCTCGGCTGTACTATTGGCTCGGTAGTGGCCTACTGGGTGGGTGCGTTGGGGGGGAGGCCCCTCGTCGAAAGGTACGGCAGGTTCTTCCTCGTCTCCCACCATGATCTGGCGGTGGCCGACCGCTGGTTTGCCAAATACGGCGATTGGGCTGCCTTCCTCTCTCGCCTATTGCCCGTCGTCCGCACCTTCGTCAGCTTTCCCGCCGGAATAGCCCGGATGAACTTCCCCAAGTTCGTCATCTACTCCTTTCTCGGCTCCTTCCCCTGGTGCCTTGCCTTAGCCATCGGCGGCTTCTATTTGGGGTCGAATTGGGAGAGCCTGCGCAGCGCGATGCGGCCCTTTGACATCCCGATCATCCTCGTCTTCGTCATTCTGGTGGGAATCTACATCTATCGCCATCTGAGGAAGGCCCGGGAAATGGTCGCCGATTGACGGAGACAGAGAAAAGGTCGCCCGTAACGCGCCTACCACCCACCCGCATAGCCGTTCTGGATCAGGGGCAGATAAACGGCGAAACGGACGGAAGTGGTGACCGTCCGGGTGAAGACCCCATCGCCGGCGCGGTCGAACACGGCAGTGTTGCCGATTGCCCCACTCGCGCCGGGCAGCACCCTTACCATATAGGCAAATTGCTTGGCCTCACCTGGCGCCAGGGATCCGCTCCACAATACCCGGTTGGCCCCTTCGTCGAAGGTGGCGCCGCCCTCGGATGAGCCGGGGACGAAGGCCGTGAAGGTGGGCAGAGGATTGGTGATGGTCCAGTTGGCCGTCACGCTGCCGGGATTGAAGATGGACACCTCATATCGCTGCTCGTCCCCGGCCCAAACCCGGGACCGGCCGCCCTTGAAGTCGGTGGACAGGGCTCGCCCGACGATCCGGTCCATCACCAGCCTGCCAGAATCGGGGGCCAGACCCTCGAAGGGAAACGAGAAGAATACCGTGCGCCCCCGTCCCGCCCCGTCTAGATTGGTTAGGCCGGTCGGCACGCCATGAATATTTAGAAACGACGCGGCGGCGTGCGGACGGGGCGCGATCTCGTCGCTCCACTCCTGGAATCCGGCGAAAGGCAGGCTGAGAGTGTAGGGACCCAGACCACTTCCCACGATATCGCCCGGTACACCGCTTACCTGTACGGCTGTTATGTCGTCGACATAGCTGAATATCCCCAGATAGTTGGCGCCGAAATCGTCCAACCTGCGAGTATAGAGGTAATCCTGCGAGGACAAGAAAAGCTGTCCCCCACGGTCCAGATAAGCGGCAAGACTGGCCTCATCCTGGGCCGTCAGGGGCTGGTACCAGTCATAGCCGGTAAACCAGATCGTGATGGAGTACAGGCCGAGGGTGGAAATGCCCGGCCCCGCTCTCCCCTGGGTGTCGAACACATCGTAAGGGTACCCCGAGTCGAATAGGGCGTTCTTGTAACGGGACTCGACGTCATACCAGCGATCGTCGTCGACCAGCAGGACATAGGCCGGCGTTTTGACGGTCGCAGTCGCCGTTTGTTGGAGGGTGGGGTCGCCCAGCGAGGTCAGCGAGACCGTCGTCGAGTTGGAGACGTTCTTGCCCACGTCGGTTGGCACTTCGGTTCTCACGCCGACGTTGATAGCCTGGCAGGCCGCAAGTTGACCCGTCGAGGTCAGCGGGCTGGAGAACGATTCGTCCCAGAGCGTGCCAGCCCAGCCGCCGCCCGAGGGTGCGATGGCGTAAGCATCGGTCAGCGCTCCCGTGTTCCATATCGTCATGGTAGTGGTCGCCACCATGCCGGGCGCCTGAATCTGGCGCTGAGCGGCTGGCAAGACCCGCACTTCCCTGGCAGGCGCCTGAGCAACTAACCAATCGATTGACCTGCTCAGCCACGCCACTCGATTGGCCGCCGGCCCCGCTCCTTCCAGGCCAAAGCCCAGGTAGATCACGCGATAGGGCAGGCAAACGTCGGCCTCGATCCCGCCGACTCCGTCCCGCTCGTAATCGACGACCGGGCCGGACCGCACCCCATCGGGAGCGACTATGTCAGGATATCGCTGGTTTTGGGCCGAGTCCGCAGTGTTCAGGGTGAGTGTGATGCCGGAGAACGCGCTGCCCGTCACTCCCACGAGGTTGCTGATTCCGGCGTCGTCGGATACCAGGCTGGCGCGAAGGTGGGTCCGGAAGTAGGGGGCATCGATGGGCAGAGAGGTGCCTCCCCCGTCGTAGTAGCCGACATCCTGGCCGGTGAGCAGAAGCTTACCACCCTGGTCTAGATAGAGCGCCAGAACGCCGTCGGCGCCAATGTAGCCGGGCGAATCGAGAGGACTGGACCAGATCACCATGTCATACGGCGACAGGTTGGCAAGGGTGGGAATGATGCGGGTGTCGGTGATGGTGTGTACCGCATAAAGGTATTCGAGCTGGTCGAGAGCCGAGGTGAAGTAGCCGACCTGACTATCTGCGTACCAGGCGCCGCTGTCCACCACCAGAATGGAGGGGGCGCTGGGAAGGGCAAACGTCAGGTACGTGGTAGAGCTAATGCCGACGACCACGGCTTGAGTGCTAAGGCGATGTCTATCGCTGGCGGCCCTGACGTCATAGGCGCCCACCGGCGCCGTAATGGTAAAAGCTCCCGTGCTTGCCTGGGTTTGAACGCTGACCGGTGTACCAACCAGGCTAACGGTGGCCGCAAGAGGCCGGCCGCTGCCATCTTCGACCACCAGGCCAGCGATCACGCCGGCCGGCAACGCGGCCAGGCTGAAGTCCTCCGTCACGGTTGTCCCTGCATCGACGGCGACCCGCATCGTCGCCGATTCGGCGTAGCCGAAAGCGCCCGCCCGGACGTCGTAGAAGCCCGCCGACAAAGCCAGCGAATAGAAGCCATCCTGCCCAGCTCTAGCCAGAACCTGAGCGCCCGTATTTTGGTTGGTGACCGTTATGGTGGCGCCGGCCACCAAGGATCCCCCCGACCCGCTGACGGTCCCACGCAGTAAGCCGGCCTGCATGGCCAGGGCTACGGCGCCATAGGCGTCCACCCTGCCCCAGCCATAGTCGTTGTTGGGCTGGCTCGCCCCCCATGGCTGCGCTGTGGAAGTGATCAGACTGAGGGCTTCAACCGGCAGCAGGTTGGGCTTGGCTTGCTCGAGGAGGGCGAGAATACCGGAAACGTGGGGCGTGGCCATACTTGTTCCACTCATGTAGGCATACGACCCCGGATAGCTGCTCCGGATGGAAACCCCGGGAGCGCTGACCTCCGGCTTTGTCCGGCCCGTCGGCGAGGGACCGCGACTGCTAAAGGAGGCGACGACATCGGCCGAGTCGGTTGCCCCCACGGCGAAGGCGACGTCCAGGCTGCCAGGAGAGTTGACCGTGCCAGCGCCGGAGCCGCTGTTTCCGGCGGCAAACACGGGAATGATGCCGGCGGCGAGGAGGGCCTCGACATCAGGTTGGAAGGTCTGGTCGGTGCCATCCGTGCTGCCCCAACTGGCGTTTACGATATCGGGAGCGAGGTCGGGATTGCCCTCGGGCTGGAGTATCCACTGGAAGGCGGAGTGAATCCAGCTATCTTGCGCCTCCCAAACATTGGTTTGAGGATTCCTGTAAAACACCTTGGCGGCGATCCATTTGGCGCCTGGAGCCACCCCTATTTCATTGTTGTCGTCAGACCCCACCATGATCCCAGTTACGTGTGTGCCATGTCCATAAGGGTCGAACGGGTACTGAGAGGCGTCCGTGGTGAAATCGCGCCAGTTTCCCTCGTGGGTTATGATTCCCCTGCCCGAGTTGCCGCGATACTTCTCGATCAGGGCCGGATGCTGCCAGTCCACACCCGTATCCACGCTGGCGACGACAGCGCCGGTACCCGTGATGTTCAGACTCGCCCAGACGAGATCGGCGCGGATCTTGTGCAAGTTCCATTCTACGCTTTGAAGCTGCTCGACGCCGGCTGCTGGCGAGCCGCCGTTCTCCGGACCAGACGTCGCCGGCAAGTCGAGGTGCCTGACCCTGTCGGCCCTGATAGCCACCACGTCAGGCCTGGCCGCCATGGAGAAGAGGCTCTCCCGGTTTCCACGCACGGCCGCGCCGTTGATTAGCCACAGGCTTTGGTATTCCTCTACGTCGCCGCGCTGACGGCCTTGCTCCAGCTTCGCCAGCGCCGGCCGCTGAATGCGCTCGGCGGTTGACCGCAGGGCCTCCACCACCGCCCGGCGGCGTGCCGCCTTATCGTTCTGCTGCCTCGCCGCGCTCAGGTCGGGGCTCCCTTCGAATTGGACGATGAATCTTGCCCGCCCATCTTTGGCGGCGAGGAGCTCTTTTAGCACCTGCGGCTCGATCTTGCGAAGGGAGGACCGGTCGAAGCCGTCGACATCGGGGGGGGCAGTGAAGAGGCTAGTGGGAAACAGGATTAACAGGAGCCAGCCGAAAATGGCGAGCAACAGCGTCCGGGCCGCGTGTTTCACCAAATGGGGCCTCCAATTCGGCAGGCTAGGGTCTTGCTACTATCCTACGGTTTAGCTTGGCAAAAGTCAATAATCAATCGGTCCTGCACGGAAGACGAACGATTGTGTTATTTGTCAACTTCGTGGTATAATACGCCGACCCGAACGTAGGGAGGAGTAACAACGAACTATGGAAATACCTTTCGTCAACGCCACAAGACGCAATCACGCATTGGAACACGCCACGATTGCCGTGCTACTTCACCGGCTCGGACCCGCTCTGCGTCTCATGGGAAGGTCGACCGCCAAGGGATTCTACATCTACGGCGACATACCCACCGATGAGGTCGTGCAGGCGGCAAAAGAAGGCCTAACCAGGCTCAAGAACGGAGAGTCCGAGCTCGCCGTGTCCCCCCTTTGTGGCACAAACCTCGCCGTCGGCGGCATTCTCGCAGGGGTAGCCTCTCTACTTGCCCTTGGCGGAAAACAGCGCAACGACCGCCTGAGCCGCGCCATCCTCGCAGCCACAGGAGCGCTAGTTCTGGCGCAGCCATTGGGAAGACTCGTGCAGAAGCACGTGACGACCAGCGCCAAGGTGGATGGGGTGAAGATCTCCCGCATTCTCCGCAACGGCAACAGCCGTTGGGTAATTCACAAGGTGGAGACGTCCGAGAAGTAATCACGGGGACAGGAATCGCGTTTCGAGGCCTTGGAGAAAACCGTCTCCAGCCAGCGCCCCCAGGATGGCGTCGATCTCTTTTAGAAGAGAGCGGCTGGACTGGCGCGCGGCCATCACGTACGGTTCGTCGGTGAACGGACCGCCGGCGATGCGGAGATCTCTTTTGTTCTGAGTCAGCACGGCGGCCGTCACGCGGTCGGCGATCAGGGCATCGAGCTGGCCTGTAGACAGAGCCGCGGCTCCGGCTTCGAGCGACTCGAAAGGCCTGAGGGACAGGCCCGGCTGCGCTCTTGCCATTTTCCTCGCTTCCAACTCGGCGGCAGAGCCGATTTCAACGCCCAGCGTGCCCGACTCCAGATCTTGGGGGCGGGTAATCTGTCGGGAGCCGCTTCGCACCATGAACACCTGGCCGGCGTTGAAGTAGCTACGAGAGAATCCTATCTCCTTCCCGTGCTCCCAGGCAGGGCTGATGGCGGCGACCGCCACGTCGGCTTTGCGGGCAACGAGGGCGTCGAACACGCTGGCAATGTCAATTCCCACGAAGGTCGCGCCGGCTCCTAGCCGCCTTGCCAGCTCGCGTCCTAGCTCGACGTCGTAGCCTGCCGGTTGTCCTTCGCCGTCGAGGTAAGAAAAGGGCGGGTAGGAGGGATCCGTAGCGATCCGCAGCACCCCTCCTTGTCTCACCCGGTCGAGGCTATCGTCGGCTCTTGCCCTGCCGCCGCAGCCCGCCGCAACGATGGCCACGCCCAGGAAAATCAAGCTGAGTCTCAAGGGGATACTTCTTACCATGAGGGAATGCTCCGATCCGTTACCTTGGCTTATGTCGCCGACCAGGCCAGCCTCGCGATGGGCCAGCACAACGGTTACGTCCTTGGCGAGCTTGGTCTGACGCCCGGGGAGATCGGCGCTCTGGAGAACGACGGGATCCGCTACTAGGCAGCGCGCCATGCCGGCTGCTCACGCGGCCTGGTAATCTTCAATCCATACGGCTAGAGGAAAGCGCCCACCGAGGCTACGAAGCGACCGAGGCATCGAGAACGTACTCCGGGACCTCAACCACGCCTCTCGGCCTCCTCGCGACCAGCCGAATGATCTCACTCGCAGAGATGTCCATTGGCTTCATGTGTTCGCGCAACTCCATCATGTGATCGTAAATTGCTCGCCGTCTCTCAATTTCCTTTTGCGAGGGCGGGTGTGGCTTAGGCACGACGATGCGCGGGATCTGGCCGGTTGAGGGTATGTCTCTTTCCTGTTCCACTTTCCTCCTCCTTCTCGTTCCGTCGAGGCATTTTACCCTACTCAGAGCATCTTCTCAAGCTGTGCTGGTTTGATGCCGACAAGAGCCTCCGATGGCGATCGGTGCAAGACCATCCAAATGTTGAGTGGACCCGCAAATAGTGGACTGCCTCCGGCGAAACCTTCCATATGCTATAATCCCACTCCAAGGGAAGACACAAGGTTCTTGCCGTTCAAGCGCAGGCGAAGGGATGTGACGGATAAGTATGATCACAGCCTGTGAGATTAGAAAGATACTTGAGCTACCAGAATTTCGACGGGATTTGGGCGAATTGAGTTCCTTTGCCGCCAGTACTTTAGCATTCTTGACGCTCAGCAATCTCTCGTCAAGGTGCATTGCCTCAAGGGAAACGAGGCGATCGGCATTCAGATTAGCCCCGTCAGCGGTCGGGGACGGGGACTCGCACGATCTTGACCACGAGCTCGCCGCCGCATTGAGGACATCGGGCGGCGGCGAGGGGCAAATCAACGCGGCAGCGCGGACACCAGAGCCGCTTCTCGTTGATCCATTGCGGTGTTTTCACCCTTCGCCTCTCCCTCCTTGGCCAATCTCTCCAACATGCCTAACGCTATTTTGCCCGCTATCTCCAGGCGGTCGGGCTTGACGAACTCGGGCAGATCGTTCTTGGTGTGGTAGTTGGGGTCCTCCTGCCAGTAGACGAACAGCGTCGGTATCCCCGCGTCGGCAAAGCTAGCGTGGTCGCTGGCCGAGGAAAGGTGCTCGTCGAGGTCCCCCGCCTCGACTTCCAGGTCCTTGGCGATGGCCTTGGCTTCGTCCACCAGCTTCCGGTCGCCGCCGAACCTCAAGTCGTCGCCTACGCCTACCATGTCGAAGTTGATCATGGCGACCATCCTATCCCGTTCCTCTTTCTTGAGCGACTCCACGTAGCGCCGGCTGCCGATTAGCCCCAGCTCTTCGGCGCCAAAGGCCACGAACCGCAGCCCGAAGGGGTAGGCCCTCGTCGCCGTTACCCTGGCCAGCTCGATCACCGTGCCCACTCCCGAGGCGTTGTCGTTGGCTCCCGGGCCGGCCTCGACCGAATCGCAGTGAGCGCCGAAGATGACGAGCTTCTGATTTTTGGTCGCCCTGGTGCCCACCACGTTCTCGCTCGACTTGGCGGCCATCTCGGCGTCCACCAGCAGGCGCACCGCGGTCGCTCCCTGCCCGAGGAGAGCGCGGAGGCGCTGACCCTCTTCCAGGGTGACCGACACGGCCGGGATGGTCGAGGGATTGGCCAGGCTGCCTCTAAGCTCGCCGCCGACGTTGTTGTAGACGATTACTCCCACCGCTCCGGCGTCGGCCGCGTTGGCCACTTTGCCGCCGAAGGTGATCTCGCCCCGCTTGATCAGGGCGATCTTGTCCTTTACGTCGATCCGCCCGAAGTCCTCCTTGCTGCCCCCACCGGCGTCGACCAGCTCGGCAGCTCTCTCGCCCGAGGCGGAGAAGGTCAGCGCCCTGGCCTTGAAAGTCGCCGACACCGGCCGGGTAACCTCGAGCTCGACCTGCTTTTCCATGTAGGTGCGGTAGTCGAACCGGGGCTTTTCCACCTGCAGCCGCTGGGAGCGAAACTGGTCGGCAATGTAATTGGCCGCCATCTCGGCCTTTTCGGTGGAGGCCGGGCGGGAGCCGACGTCCGTCGCCAGATAGCGAACGTGTTGATACGCCCGCTCGCCGGAGAACGGCTCCTCCCTCTGCTGCCCGGAGCCGCCGGGCACGGCGCTGCAGCCCAACGCGACGGTGGCGACGGCCAGGAAAATCAAGCTGAGTCTCAGGGGGATACTTTTTACCATGAGGGAAAGCTCCGATCCGTTTCCTTGACTTATGAGGCAGGCAAGGGTATGATGCACCAGGCTGATAACCTGCGCCCGTCAGACACAAGCTGACGGTCCTTCCAAAGAAGGACTATTTCCACTATAGCAGAAACGCCCCGCGAGGGAAAGGAGGCGGACCTTGGCCGATCTGCTCAGAAGACTGGGCCTCCCTGTTCTTGCCGGTCTCCTCTTGTCTATCGCCGGCGCCGCCACCGTCATAGTCATGCGACTGCCGAGCACCGGCGAGACCATCGAGATCGACCGGCCGGCTCCGGCGGCGACGGAGAGCAAGGAGATCGTGGTCTACGTCACCGGCGCCGTGGCCCGACCGGGCGTGTACAGCTTGCGCGGTGGGAGCAGGATGGAGGACTTGGTGAAGGCGGCGGGCGGCCTCACCGCCGAGGCCAACGCCGAGGCCATCAATCTGGCGGCCAGAATGCGGGACGAGATGCACGCGCACGTGCCGAAGGTAGGTGAAGTCTCGGCCAGCCCGGGGACCGACCTGCTGGCCCAGAAGTTGAGCGTCAATGCGGCCAGCGCCCGCCAGTTGGAGGACCTTCCCGGCGTTGGCGAAGTTACGGCCAAGCGCATAGTCGACTATCGCAGCAAGAACGGGCCGTTCAAGAGCGTCGAGGAGCTAAAGGACCTCAAGCTGGTCAATGCCTCGACCTTCGAGAAGATAAAGGACCTGATCGCGCCTTGACGGGGAGAAGGGTTGAGGGTAGAGGGTCGAGGGTAGAGGACTGGGCAGCCGTGCTGGTCGGACCTGTCAGATAAGGTAATCCATACCCGGCGTCCTCCGGCGGAATCTGCGGTTCATAGATATTCTTTGTTTGGTGGCGAGTATGCCCTTGCTATTTGTCGCCGCGGCGTTCCTTGCGGGCGTCTTCATGGCGTCGACTTGGCAGCCTGCCACTTTGGTGGAAATGGGCGGACTGGGCGTCGCGGTGGCGGCGCTCGTCGCCTCTCGCTGGATCGGTGGCTTCAGGCTTCCCGCCGTTATGCTTCTCGCCCTCGTCGTGGGAGTGTGGCGCTACGACGCGGCGGTGGAGGCCAGCGGCAGCAGCCCTGCCCTCGCGGCCGAGGTGGACAGGGGCATGGTGGAGCTGAGGGGCGTGGTGGACGCGCCGCCCGAGGTGCACGAGCTGAGACAGAACGTTCGCCTACGGTTGGCGGCAATGGGGGAGGCCGGCCGGTGGGAGGCGGCTCAGGGGACGGTTCTCCTCTATGCTGCCATCACGCCGAAGCTCGCGTACGGGGACTCCCTGGAGGTGGCAGGCGAGCTGGAGTACCCACTGGTCTTCGAGGGCTTCGACTACCGGGGGTATCTTGGTTTGCAGGGAATCCAATACGTGATGCAGCGCCCCAAGGTCCGCTTGCTGGGTCAGGGGCAGGGCTTCCCGCCTCTGGCCTGGATGCACCGCCTGCGCGGCCGCCTCTCCGACGTTCTGGGCTCGACGTTGCCCGAGCCGGAGGCTTCCATTGGTCAGGGCGTTCTCCTCGGATCTCGCAGCGCCATTCCAGGCTATCTGGCCCAGGCCTTTGCCGTAACCGGCACCACCCACATCCTCGCCATCTCCGGTTATAATATCACTCTCATCGCCGCTGCCATCTTCGCCGTCGCCACCCGCTTCTTTGGCCGGAACCGGGCGACCTACGTGGCGGCGCTGGGAATCGGCCTCTACGCCATCCTGGCGGGAGCGTCGCCCTCGGTCCTGCGGGCGGCCGTCATGGGCGTTTTGGTGATCGTGGCCTATCGTCTCGGCCGGCAGAACGTGGTTCTCAACGCCCTGGCCGTTTCGGCTGCCGGCCTGGTGCTGGCCCAGCCGTTTTGGCTCTGGGACGCTAGCTTTCAATTGAGCTTTCTCTCTACCATCGGTTTGATATTTCTGGCCCGCCCGCTGGCCGCGGCCCTGCTGGAAGCGGCCAGTCGGACTGGGGTCCTCTCTATCCCCTTGTTGGGAAAGGCCGCTGGCCTTCTTGCTGAGAGCGTCGCCATCACGCTGGCGGCGACCATCTACACCTTACCCCTCGCCGCCTTCAGCTTCCACCAGATCTCGCTGGTCACCCTTGTCGCCAATCTCTTCGCCGTGCCCTCTCTGCCCCCCATAATAGCCGTCTCTGCCGCCATCGCCGCCGTGGGCCTGATCTACCTGCCTCTGGCTCAGCTTGTCGCCTACGCTTCCTGGCCGATAATCGCCTATCTCGTGGGCGTGGTCGGCCTGTTCGCCGGTGTTCCCGGTGCCGCCGTGGCCCAGCCGCCGTTCAGTCCGGCGTTGGTCTGGGGCTGTTACGGCCTGCTGGCCGTCCTTACCCTGGCGCTCCATCTGGGCTGGAGCGGCCTCGGGGCGCTCTGGCAGGGCCTGGCGGCTGGATGGCAGTCAGTCGGGCAAGGCCTGGCGGGATTTGGTTCCAGCCGCTTTGTCGGATGGGCGATTCTTCCCGCCCTGATCGTCGCCGTGGCGGCCTGGGCCGTTGCCCTGTCCCTGCCGGACGATAGATTGCAGGTCACTTTTCTCGACGTTGGGCAGGGAGACGCCATTCTCATCAAGACGCCCGGCAACCGGAAGCTGCTGGTGGATGGAGGGCCGAGCCCCCAGAGGCTCCTCGATCAACTGGGAACGGGCTTGCCCTTTTGGGACCGCACCGTCGACGTTCTGATTCTCTCTCATCCCCACGAGGACCATCTCGCCGGTCTTCTCGGCGTGTTGGAGAGGTACGATGTTCACCTCGTGCTCGAGAGCCCGATCTCCCGGCCGGGCGCCACCTACCGCGGTTGGGAAGAAGAGATAGCCCGCCGGGGCACGCGCCGGCAGGTTCTCGGACCCGAAGACCGGCTCAAGATCGGGGATCTGGAGGTCACCCCGGTCTTCGTTCCGGCGGCCCGGGCGCCCTCCAGGCGCGGAGGCTCCGACGAGCAGCCCAATGATTCCCTCGTTCTGAGGCTGAAGATCGGCGACGCGTCTTTCCTTCTGCCGGGGGATACCCCCGCCGAGGCCCAGGCGCAGTTGCTCGACTTTGCCGGTGGGCTGGAGAGCACGATTCTCAAAGTGCCTCACCACGGGGCCGGAGACGCTCTCGACCCCCGCTTTCTCGCCGCCATCGCCCCCCGGCTGGCGGTGATCTCGGTTGGCGCCGACAACCCTTTCGGCCATCCGGCGCCGGAAACTCTGGCTCTGCTATCCAGTACTCGCACTCTGCGGACCGACGAAAGCGGCTCCGTTCAGGTGACCACGGATGGGAAAAGGGTTTGGGTAAAGACGTGGAGGCGGAAATAAGGGAGAGTGGTATAATGGGGGAAAGGAGCGCTTATGCCAAGGTCTGATGGTAGGGCGGCCGACGGGCTTCGCCCGGTTCGAGTGGTCCCCGATTTCCTCGAGTTTGCCGAGGGCTCGGCGTTGATCGAGATGGGGCGGACGCGGGTTCTCTGCGCCGTGAGCGTGGAGGAGCGAGTGCCACCCTTTCTTCTCGGCAAGGGCAAAGGCTGGATCACCGCCGAGTATTCCATGCTGCCGCGCTCGACCCAGACCCGCATGCAGCGGGAGGCGGTGGCCGGACGCATCGGCGGGCGGACGCAGGAGATCCAGCGGCTTATCGGGCGCTCACTGCGAGCGGCCGCCGACCTCAAAGCGCTGGGAGAGCGAACCTTCATCGTGGACTGCGACGTGATCCAGGCCGACGGCGGCACTCGCACGGCGGCCATCACGGGAGCCTACATCGCCCTGTCCCTCGCGGTCAAGAAACTAAGGGAAACCGGCCGGCTGCCGGCCAATCCGCTCCGCTGCGCTGTGGCGGCCACCAGCGCAGGTGTGGTGGACGGCGATGCCTTGCTCGATCTTTGCTACGAGGAGGACAGCCGGGCTGAGGTGGATTTCAACCTGGTGATGACAAGTAGGGGCGAGTATGTCGAAGTGCAGGGTACGGCCGAGGGGGAGCCGTTCTCGAAGGAGACCATGGATGCCCTGCTAGCTCTCGCCGGCAAGGGGATAGGCTACTCGAAATTCAGAGGCGCATACTGGGAGGTCTGCCGTAGAGCGCCCTGAAAGCGGTGGTTGCGCACAAGCGGAGGCCCTCACCCTAGCCCTGTCCGCGCCCAGAGGGCACCCGGGCGGGAGAGGGGATCGCACTTTCGCAGTGGAGGCTCTGACCCAACGCTTGTAGGGGCGAAGCGTTCGCAGGACCGGTCTATTCGGAGATTCTAACATCTTTGCGAATGCTTCGCCCGCCCGGTTAGTTGCGACGCCCGGCTTCATCGTAGGGAACAGGCGTGGGCGTGTTGCGATGGTGGGGTGGGCGAAGCATTTGCGAACTAGCATAAAAGCCGACCCGAGGCCCAGCGCAAACGCTTCGCCCCTACGACCTACGAACGGGGGCACGCCCGGTCTGCGTTCTCCGTGCCCCTTACCGCACAGCGCTCCGTGCAATCCTAATGCTCCCCGCCCTCGCCGTTTAGCTCGTTGTAGATGAGCATCAGCTCTTTGTCGAAGAGCGGACGCTTCAGGGTAACGGCCATATGGCGGGCGCGGGCGAGAATGGCGTGCGCCGTCTCGGTTGGCAGATCTATGCCGAACTCGCGGGAGAACTTGAAAGAGACGGTATGGGAGCCGCTATGCTTGCCGACGAGGATCTGCCGCTGCAACCCGACCTCCTCCGGCGTAAAGGCCTCGTAGTTCCGCGGGTCCTTGATGACGGCGTCGGCGTGAATGCCCGATTCGTGGGCGAAGATGTTGGTGCCGACGATGGCTTTCCAGATGGGCACCGCCCGGGCCGAGGCCTCGGCTACGTACTCGGCGACTTCCCGGAACCGCTGGGTGGCTATCGGCAGTCTAACGCCCTCGACGTGCCTGAGCGCCATCACCACTTCTTCCAGCGCCGCGCTGCCGCTGCGCTCACCCAGACCGCCGATGGTCACGGTGACGCAGTTGGCTCCGCCCTTTAGCCCGGCGATGACGTTGGCCGTCGCCATGCCGAAATCATTGTGGGTGTGCATCTCGACCTCGCCTTTGAGTCGCTTGGTAAGATCGCTGATAACCAAGCCCGCCGACAGGGGGTCGAGGATGCCGAGGGTATCGCAGAACCGTACGCGGCAGGCCCCTTCATCGAAGGCGGCGTTGAAGTAGGTAGCGAGAAAATCTATTCCCGAGCGGGATGCATCTTCGGCACTGACCACGAAGTTCAGGCCCAAACGATGAGCCTCGCGCGCCGCCTCGATCATCTTGGTGAGCACCCAGCCGTGAGTCTTGCCGAACTTTCGCTGGACGTGAATATCAGAGGTGGAGATGGAGATGGTTACGGTGGAGAGTCCGCACTTCGCCGCCCAGCCGATGTCCTCGACGTTGGCCCGGCAGAAGCCGATAGCCTCGTCTTTGAATTCTCGCGCCACCGCCGCCAGTATCTGGCGCTCCTCCTCGCAGAGCCAGGGGCAGCCCACCTCGAACTGGTTGACGCCGATCTCTTTCAGAAGCCGGGCGATCTGCAGCTTCTCCTGCTGGCTGAAGATAACGCCAGCTTCCTGCTCTCCGTCTCGCATGGTGAGGTCGATGAGCTTTATGTCCTCGGCCCGAAGGGTTCTGGTGCTTAGAACTTCCACTTGCGTCCTCCTGCAACCTTACTTTCGTACAGCTCGAGCACTTCTTCATCGTAGAGGGCCCGCTTGAGATCAATACTGCGCGACTGGAGAAGCGGGAGAAAGCGCGAGGCCTCTTCGAAAGGAAGGAAATAGCGGTATTGAGCCAGCTTGGCCTGCACGCAGGCGACGCCGCTGTACTTGCCGATTATCAAGCGCCGCTCGAGGCCGACATCCTCCGGCGAGAACACCTCGTAGGAAGCGGTATCGGTGAGCACCCCTTCTGCCCGCCCCTGCGACTCGTAGGTGAAAACGTTGGACCCTGTGATCGGTTTCGACGGCGGCAGAGAGCGGTGAGAGGCGCGCGCCACGTACTCGGACAGCTCCCGAAACTTGGTGGTGTCGATTCCGAGGTCCGTTCCCACAATGCATTTCATGGCCATCACCACCTCTTCCAGACAGGCATTCCCCGCCCGCTCGCCGAGGCCGTTAATCGTGGTATTGACGTAGGTGGCTCCAGCTCTGACCCCGGCGAGGGAGTTGGCCGTCGCCATGCCGAAGTCGTTGTGGGTGTGCATCTCTACTTCGAGACTGGTCTTGTCGATCAGCCTACTGATGCGGTTGTAAGTGATGAACGGGTCCATGACTCCTACCGTGTCGCAGTATCGCAGCCGGTCGGCGCCGGCTTCCTTCGCTGCCAGAGCATACTCCGCCAGAAAGTCCTGGTCTGCTCTCGACGCATCTTCGCCGTTGACCGAAACGTACAAGCCGTTGTTCTTGGCAAACTCCGTAGCGGTGCGAATGTTATCGAGCACCCACTTTCTGGTCTGCCGCAGCTTGTGCTGGATGTGGATGTCCGAGGTCGAGATGCTGAGCGCAACCGCTTTGACCCCGCACTCCAAAGATGTCTTGATGTCGCTAATCACCGGCCGATTCCAGGCAATGATGCTGGCTTTCAGGCCAAGGTCCATGATGGCACATATGGCCTCCTTCTCGTCGCCGCCCATAGCCGGGATACCGGCCTCGATCTGGTGGACGCCGATGGCATCCAGCATCTTGGCAATGGTGATCTTCTCCTCGTTGGTGAAAACCACGCCGGCCGTTTGCTCACCGTCCCGCAGGGTAGTGTCGTCAATGAATACTTTCTTAGTCATGAATCCCTCCTCGTGTTGGGGGTGAGGGGTCAGGGGCCGGGGGACAGTCCCCTGACCCCTCACCCCTGTCCCCTGAACCCTATCGCTACAAAAGCTTGACTTTGTTGATCAGCAATTCGAAGCTGCAGTCCAGATACTTTGCCGCTCTCCGACTGGCGAGCATGCGCGAAAGAAATATCTCGAAATAATCCATCAGCGCGCTGATCTGCGTGTCGATAGTCAACTCCAGCGTGATAGTCTTTTGGAGTTCGTCGACTCGCAGAAAGCTATACTGAGCGGCGTAGTTGACGCGATCGTGGATGTCGAAGGTATTCATGTCCTGATTACGCACCCTGCTCCGATGGACGTCGGCCTTGTCCGCAAGGATCAGGGCGGCAGCCACGTCGTTGAGGGGATCGCCGACTTCCACTTCGTGGTTGCCGATGGCGGCCATAATGGGGGCGATCTCCCGCGCATCCAATCGTACGCTGCGGAGAATGTCCCAGGCGATAAGGGCGCCGGTTTGCCCGTGATCAACTCTGTTTATCATATTTCCCACGTCATGTAAATACCCAGCCATTGCCGCCAATTGAGCCCGGCGCTCTCCCCGGCCCAGCCGCAGCAAGACGTTCTCCGCCATGTGGGCCACCAAGTTTGCATGTCGCTCGCCATGCTCGGTGTATCCCAACTGGTAGAGGCTCTCATCTGCTGCCTCAATACATGCCTTAGCATCGTAGTTCTGTTTCAGGTCGTCCAGGGTAACCACTTTGTTCATTGGTTCGCCTCTCTAGTCGGGAATCTACATCGCTCCAGAACTGTCACTTCGGTAGGGGCGAATCCTTCCGCAGAAGGATTCGCCCCTACGATCACGATTGACTGACGCATGCGCCGTTCGCCCCTATGGTGTGGCGGTCCTTGCCGGTGTGCTCGCCGTTGTGGGACTGCCGGCCGGCGTGCTGGCGGTGGTCGGCGAAGGGGCCGGCGTGGGCGTCCTTACGGGTGTCGGCGTGTTAGCCGGAGTCTGGGTCGGAACCGGTACGGTCGCCGTCGGAACCGGAATGGTCGCCGTCGGAACCGGTATGGTCGCCGTCAAACTAGGTAGCGCCGGTGCCGTCGTCGCCGACGGCATCGGGGACGCCGGGACCGAGGTGTGACTGGCCGTTGGGACGGCGGGAGGCGTCGAGCCTGATGTGCCGCTAACGGTTGGGCTACCCGTAACAAAGCCCGTGACGGTAGCCGTCACGCTTACCATTGCCGTCTCAGTAACCGTCGGCGTAGCCGTAGGCCGCGGCGGTGGCGGCGGCGCCTCGGTTGGCGTGGGAATCAGCGTCTCGGTCGGCGCTGGCGTGGTCGTGGCCGTCGACGTGGCCGTTTGGGTCGCCGTCGCCGTCGGCAACACCCGAAAGCCGGGCGCCAAGAAAAGACTCGAGATCCCCAAGCAGTAAAGGAGAGTGGAAGCCATAAAGATCGCTCCCAGACTAGCGTATAGACCGCGACGAAGACCGGACAGGCTCTCCCACCACTCCCTTAGGTCCCCCAATTTTGCTCCCTATCGAATTAACTATTCACCGGCGCCGGCCGACCCGGGGGTCGGCCAACGCTGCAAAAGACCGGATTATGTAGGGTCAGCTCCCGAACCGCTCCTACTGACCCCTCTGTCTCGTCGGACTAGGAGAAGGCGTGACGGCGGGCGGACTGGTCGGCGTGCCGGCGACCGTCGTAGCCGTCGCCACCGGAGAAGTCGTGACCACCGGCGTAGCGGTAGGCGGCGCCTGAGTGGCGGTAGGCGGCGCCGGCGTGGCGGTCGGTGGCGCCGGGGATGCAGTCGGCGTCACTGGGGCCACCTTTGGCGTTGGCGTCGGCGATTTCATTGGCTCGGGAGTCGGCGAACGCGTAGGCTCCGCTGGCGTGGCCGTGGCCGGAATGCTGGTTGCCGTCGGCTTGCTCGTAGGTGTTCGTACTGGCGTCGGCGTGCTTGCCGGCGGCTCAGGTGTCGGCGTTTGAATTGCCGGCGCGGTCGGGATGCCAAACGTGCCGGCGAATTCGCTGCTCCGCGCTATCGCCACCAGGCCCGTGAATCCCAGGCAATAGAAAGGTAGCGTCGCCAGAATTATCCAGATGAATGCCCTTGCCAGCCTTCGCTTCCCGGGCGTAAGGCTGTCGTACCAGTTTCGCATATATGCTAAGTACACCATTTCATAGATTCGGCCACGTATTCCTTACAGCGGGTAGGCTGGGCAGGTACGTTAGTGTATTTGTGAAAAGCTGTACTAAGTCCTCATCCGGGCCCCGACCGGATGCCATTGCCGGGGGCCAATCGACTCCAGAGTCCGGGCCAACTGGTTCTCCGAACGTTAGCTATCAGGCGATCGATAGAATGCAGCTAGCCACTGCCCGGTTGCAACGGGCTGACAGATACAGGCTGATTGTTGATAGCTTGTCAGAGTTTAACCACCTTGGCGGTGGTGATGTCGGGGATCGCCAGAATCCCCTTGCGCTGCTCCTCAGGTATCTCTTCATCCAATCCGAGAACCATCAGCGCCGGACCCCGTGACCTCATGCGCCCCAGTTGCATGAAGCTGATGTTGATGTCGGCGCGCCCCAGCAAAGTCCCCACAGCGCCGATTATTCCCGGCCGGTCACGGTGGTGGCTAAACAGCAGGTACGGCTCCGAGGGAACGACGTCGAGCCAGTAGCCATCTACCTGAACGATGTGCGGTTCTCCCCGCATCACCGTTCCGGCGACGGTGCTCACGCCGGAGCTGGTGGTGATCTTAAGGGTAACCAGTGAAGTGTAGTTCTCGCAGGTTGTCCCTTTCTGCTCGATAATGTGAAGCCCCCGGCTATTGGCTATGACATTGGCGTTGACCAGGTTGACCACTTCTTCGCTGACCGGCTCGAGCAGTCCCTTTATCAGGCCCGCCTTGAGTAGTCCAGTGTCGTAGTTCGCTATGTCGCCGTTGTACATCACGCCAATGTTGCCAAGCTGTCCTTCGGCCAGTTGAGTTCCCAGCCCTCCCAGGAGCTCCGCCAGTCTCATATAGGGGGTGAGCACGGACAGGGTCTCGGGCGGAATGAGGGGAACGTTGACCGCATACTTGGCAGATTGGCCGTTCAGGACGGCGATGATCTGCTCGGCTACGTCGAGGGCCACGCCAACCTGCGCTTCGGCGGTGGAGGCGCCCAGATGGGGGGTTACCACGACCTTGTCGCTCTTCAGCAGAATGTTGTCGACCGCCGGCTCAACGCTAAAGACGTCGATCGCTGCCCCGCTGAGCTTCCCGTCCTCCAGCGTCTTGAACAGGGCCTCCTCGTTGACTATTCCACCGCGGGCGCAATTGATGATGCGGGCCGACGGCTTCATCAGGGCCAGCTCGCGCTCGGTGATCAGACCGCGCGTGCCCTGAGTGAGAGGAGTGTGAACGGTAACGAAGTCCGACTGCTGCAGGAGCTCGTCGAGGCCGAGCATCTCGATGCCAAGCTTCCTGGCGCGATCGGGCGCAACGAAGGGGTCGAAGGCGATCACCTTCATCTCGAGGCCTTGCGCTCGCTTGGCAACCTCAGTGCCGACTTTTCCCAGGCCAATCACGCCGAGAGTCTTGTTCCTCACCTCCACGCCCACGAACTTACTTCGCTGCCATTGCCCCGCCTTGAGCGAGCCGTGGGCAATCGGGATGTGCCGGGCGAGTGACAGCATGAGAGCGATGG
This sequence comes from Chloroflexota bacterium, assembly GCA_016190625.1. Lineage (GTDB taxonomy): Bacteria > Chloroflexota > Dehalococcoidia > JACPQF01 > JACPQF01 > JACPQF01. The sequence continues at coordinate 22,092 of JACPQF010000095.1, forward strand.
TATGTTCGGCAGCGGCAATGTTGTTGCTCGTCGGCGCGTTGACGACCGCGATGCCGCGGCGCGTCGCCGCGTCGACGTCGATATTATCGACGCCGACGCCCGCCCTGCCGATAACCTTCAGGTTGGTGCCGGCGTCGATGACCTCGGCCGTCACCTTCGTCTCGCTGCGAACCACCAGGGCATCGTACTGGTCAATGATGGATATCAGCTCGGCGGGTTTGATACCTATCTTCTCATCTACCGCCACTTTGCTCTTGAGCATCTCCACCCCATCGGCGGCGATGGGGTCAGTTATGAGAACCTTCAAAGCTTACCTCCAAAGGTAGGGGCGAACAGGGATTCGCCTATCTCTCCATCGTAGGGGCGGACGGCCGTCCGCCCCTACTAGCTGCCAGTCGTTTTCACCGCTTCTGCCCGACCGGAGCCGGCGGCGCGCAGAGCGTGAGGCAGAGCGGACATGACGTCGTCTATGTCTTTGGTGCTTACGTAGCCCAAATGCCCGATGCGGAAGATCTTGCCCTCGAGGGATGCCTGGCCGCCAGCTAGCACGATTCCGAATTGCTCGCGCATGACCTTCGTGAGGGCCTTCCCATCCACGCCGTCCGGAACCTTCACGGCCGTCACGGTGTTGGAGGCGTAGCGAGGGTCGGCGAATAGCTCGAGGCCCAGAGAGCGGACGCCGTCCCGGGTGTATTGCCCCATCTTGACGTGCCTGGCGAAGATGCTCGCCAAGCCTTCTTGCTCCATTAGGGCGAGAGCGGCATCAAGGGCGTAGAAAAGAGACACGGCCGGCGTGAAAGGCGTTTGGCCGCGTTCCAGATACTTCTTGGCGGAGCCGTAGTCAAAGTAGAAGCGGGACATCTTGGCCTTGGCCGCTGCATCCCAGGCTTTCTTGCTTACGCTGACCATCGCCAATCCGGGTGGGATCATCCAGCTTTTCTGCGAGCCGGCCACCACCACGTCGCAATTCCAGGCGTCGACCGGCAGATCGATGGCAGCGAGGCCGCTCACCGCATCCACCAGCAAAAGCTTGTCGAATTCCTTGATCACTGAGCACAGCGCCTTCATGTCGTTGGTTACGCCAGTTGAGGTCTCGTTTTGGGTAAGAAGAACCGCCTTGACAGACGGGTCGGCCGCGAGAGCCCGGCGGACCTCGACCGGGTCGGCAGCGCCGCCCATAGTGAACTTGAGCCGGGTTACATCCGCTCCGTATGCCTCGGCGATCTGGGCAAATCTGTCGCCGAACACCCCGACGGTGACCGCCAACACTTTGTCGCCGGGGGAGAGCGTATTCACAACCGCGGATTCGAGCCCGCCGCTGCCTGCTGTAGTCAAGATAAGGACGTCTTCTTTGGTTTGGAAGAAAGACTGCAGATTAGCAGTCGTTTTCTCTAACAGTTTGGCGAACTCCGGCCCGCGATGGTTGATCATCTGCTGTGTCATCGCCTGAAGTACTTCAGGTGGGCAGGGGGTTGGCCCGGGAATACGTAGATTCACATGGCGCCTCCTCGAAGATAATTGACGATAATATACTCGAAATAGAAAAACTGGTCAAGAGCTTGAGGAAGCTTGATGCAACGCCTCCCTATATGGTAGGATGTCCTAGCTATGGCTGACGGATATCGGGCTCTGCCAAGTGTAGATCGAATATTGAGCGACCAGCGGCTGGGGACGCTGCGGCAGACGCTTTCCCACGAAGCGTTGGTGGACCTGGCCCGACGGGAATTGGAGGGGGCGCGCGCTGCCATCGCCGCCGGGGCGACGACGGCCAGCTATGATTCCCTCGTCGAGGGTGTTCTCCGGCGGGCAGAAGAGGAGTGGCGGCCCAGCCTGCGCCGGGTCATCAACGCCACCGGCGTGATCATTCACACGAACATCGGTCGCGCTCCGCTGAGCAAGGAGGCTATCGCGGCGGTGGAGATGGTCTCCCGGGGCTACTCCAACCTCGAATTCGACCTGCCAAGCGGCGGGCGCGGGTCGAGGCATCGCCACGTCGAGGAATTGCTCTGCCGGCTGGCGGGAGCGGAAGCGGCCATGGCCGTGAACAACAACGCCTCCGCCGTGCTCATCGGCCTTTCCGCCCTCTGCCAGGGCCGGGAGGTCGTCATCTCCCGGGGGCAAGCCGTGGAGATCGGCGGCGGCTTCCGCATACCCGACGTCATGGTCCAAAGCGGTGCCAGACTGGTCGAAGTAGGGACCACGAACCGCACCTATGCTCGCGATTATGAAAGGTCCCTGACCGAGTCGACTGCGGCGTTGCTTCGGGTGCATGCCAGCAACTTCCGGGTCATAGGCTTCACCCATCAGGCCACCCTCGAAGAGATGGTGGAGGTGGCCGACCGGCACGGCATCTTCGTGCTCGACGACCTCGGCAGCGGTTGCCTCATCGATCCCACACGATTCGGACTTGTGGCGGAGCCGCTAGTTCAGGAGAGCGTGGCCGCGGGCGCGGGCGTCGCCTGCTTTTCCGGGGACAAACTGCTCGGCGGGCCACAGGCCGGCCTCCTCGTCGGCAAGAAGGCCCTGATCGACCGAATTAAGTCCCATCCGTTGGCCCGGGCTGTGCGCATCGACAAGATGACCCTGGCCGCTCTCTCGGCCACCCTCCTCCATTACCTGAAGGGCGAGGCGCTGGCCAAGATCCCGGTGTGGCAGATGATCTCGACGACACAAGAAGCGCTGGCCCGTCGCGCCCAGCGCTGGGCCGAGGAGATCGGCCCTCGAGCCCGCGTCGTCGATGGCGAATCGGCCATAGGCGGCGGAAGCCTGCCCGGCGAGACGTTGCCCACGAAGCTGGTCGCCATAACCCCCGCGGGGGAAGGTCCCAGCGTAGACGAGCTAGCCCGCAGGCTGCGAATGGAAGACCCCGCCATCCTTGCTCGTATCGACAAGAACGCCCTGCTCCTCGACCCCCGCACCGTGCTACCGGACGAAGACGTCGAGCTTCTCAAGGCTGTCCAACACGTGGTTTAGCTTCTTGATGGAGGCTCGAACTAAGCCAGAATCTTCGCCAAGCCATCTGCCGGAATACAGGCGGAAGGTAGAGGCGAGATGGCGGCGGCACGGACCCGGGCTCGGAGATTGCCAAGCTGATTGCCTGGCCTGCCCGTCGGCCATCTGCTCCGCGCTAGTCGTCCGCCACGCTAAGGGGCACGGGAGTCCGCGGTGAATCCCCGGCTGCCGCTGCGCAGGGCGCCGATGGGAAAGCTCTCCCCACTTCGGAAAATCGCTTGGCCGCCCCCGGCCAGCACGGTGACGGTTCCTTTCCCCATCACGTGGCATGTCCCGGAGGCGAAGTCGAAGATGCAGGCCGTATGCTCGTCGACGCCGAGGACGGTGGCCGTGGGTGGGAGCAGGGCATGCAGCCGCTGGAATCTGTCCTCGCCCACGTAGCAGTGGCTGGTGTCCAGCTCGGCGCCGCCCTCCCGGTTATCCCAGTGTGTGACGATGGCCAGCTCGAGGCCATGCTCGCCAAAAATGTCGAGCCCGGCGGCCCAGTGCAAATCGTGGCCGGCCTTGAAAATCTCGTAAACGGGCAGCGTGTACCTGCCGCTGGCGATGGCGGCAGCGCTGGCCAGTGCGAGGATCGCCCCAGCGCGGTGGCGCTCGACCAGATTCGCCAATGCACGGGTGCCGTGCAACTGGCGTGCGGCATAGGTTGGGCTGCCGGGCCCGGCGAAGATGTAGGCGGCGTCGAGCAAGGCATCGACCAGTATGGGATCGTCCGGATCGAAGGTGTCGCCTATGCCGCGAGCCTTGATGATGTACACCTCCGGGTGGAAATTCTGGAGGTGGTGCTCAAAGAAGCGGGCGATCTTCTCGGCCACCGCATCGGCGTTGGGTTGAAAGCCCGCGGGCGTGTCGAGGATGGCGATCTTCGGCGGCGCGGGTAGCCTGGCGAGCAGGTATTCGTGCGCCTTGCGACCGGAGGGGGCCGTCTCGCCCGAGCCGAACAAGACTATCACGCCAGGCTGATGCACAGTCGGTCCACCTCTACCTCGTGAATGGGGGCAAGCTGCGCCAGCCGCGATCGCGACGTGCTGCCTGCAGTGCGGCGGCTGCGACCGATAGATCGGATTCCGAGTTGCACACCGTCCGGCTGCCGATGGCACCCCGCATCGGTTTCGGGGTACCGTTCAATGCCGGCTTTATGGCAGCGGATGGTCCGAATCGAAAGTGCCAAGAGCGGAGCCGTTTCATTGATCCTGAGATTGGGGGACGCCTACACAAGTCCACCAGCAACAAGCGAATCGAAAGCTCTGGTGCGATTATATACCTCGAGTCAACCACTTGCAAGCATCCGCAACGTATGCCTCGGCCAACTGCTAAGATTCCCAAGGCTGAACAATCACCGCTGCAAGAAGACCAGCGCCAACCAGCCGAAGGCGCGTCGAATGAAATCACGTTGCGATTTCTGTTCCCGAAGGTATATAATCCCCATCATTGGCAGGCATACCAAGGCTGGATATATAGCATGCCTGCGTTGGAGTGGGACATGAGCGGTAGGTTCGCGTTTCTGCACAAGGACGAGTTCGTCCAGTTTGATTTCGGCGGCGATCATCCCCTGAACCCGATGCGGGTGATTCTGTTCTATGAGCTGGCGAAGCAGGCGGGAGTCCTTGATGTGCCAATCGTCAAGGCGCTGTGTCCCCCGGCTGCCACTATCGACGACCTCTGCCTTTTCCACACCCGCGAATACGTGGACTTCGTGGCGCGCACGTGTGAGCGGGGAACGGGGTATCTGGACATGGGTGACACGCCCGCCTTCAAGGGCTGTGTGGAGGCGTCGTTGCACGTCGTCGGCGCTTCGCTGGAGGCGGTGAACAGGGTGATGGCGGGGAAGGCGGAGCACGCCTGCAACTTTGCCGGCGGCCTGCACCACGCCCATCCCGACCGGGCCTCCGGCTTCTGCGTGTTCAACGACCCAGCCATCGCCATCGCCCACCTGCAGAAGAACCTGAACGTCGGCCGGATAATGTATCTCGACGTCGATGCCCACCACGGCGACGGCGTCATGTACGGGTACTACGCCGACGGCAGGCTGCTGGACGTCGACTTTCACGAAGACGGCCGCTATCTCTTTCCCGGCTCAGGCGGCGTCCGCGAGTTGGGAGACGGCCCGGGAAAGAACCTCAAGGTCAATATCCCGTTGCCACCACGTTGTAACGATGCCTCGTTTCTCTCCGTCTTCGACAGCCTCGTGCCAAAGCTGGTCCGCTGGTACAGGCCGGAGATCATTCTCTGGCAATGCGGCGGGGATGGGCACGCCGGCGACCCTATCACCCATCTGGAGCTGACGAACCGGACCTACAGGACGGTGGCCGAACGGATCCACGCGCTAGCCCACGAGGTCTGTGACGGCAGGCTGGTCGTGTTTGGTGGGGGCGGCTACAACCTGGCCAACGTGACCCGCATCTGGGCTTTGGTCGCCGCCACCGTGGCCGGGGCGAGCGTAGACGACGAGCTGCCTACCAACTGGCGGACCCTCTTCCAAGGCATGACCGGCATGGTGGCGCCGACCCGCTTCTCCGACGATCCTGGGGCGGACGATTTGGCTCCCGGTGTGAGCGATATCGTCGATTTTCTGCAGAGAACGCTGCCGGTCTTCTGAATCAGTAACAGGACTCACGCGGTGCTGTGGCCCAGTAGGCAATTTGCCGCATTGGCGTAGGGGCTAAGCATTCGCAGAACCAGTTACTTCGGAGCTGCCAATAAACTTTGCGAATGCTTGGCCCGCCCGGTGTGTTGCTGCGTCAAGACTGTTCGCGTTAAACAGGCTTCGTGGAAGAACAGGCGCGGGGCGGGCGAAGCACTGGCGAAGAGGGTGAAGGGCTAGTCCAAGGTCCGGCGCCAATGCTTCGCCCCTACGGACGACGGATAGGCCGCTCTCACCGTGTGAGCCACCGCGTAAGTCCTATCATTAAGGGCCAACGCATCCAAATGCCCTGCAAGAACCAGGCATCCGGTTCGCCTCGCGGGCGGAGAATGTGATATACTAAGGTGACATTTCGGGCCAGAGATGGCGTTTGGCCCTATGTTTCGGAACTTATGGACGCATCCAGGCTGGCCACCAGGGTAATCAGGGCAACCCCAGCGGCGATAAGAGACTGTGCTGAGGCAATCAAGAGGGGCGCCCTCGTCGCGTTTCCCACCGACACCGTTTACGGCGTGGGAGCCGATGCGTTTGACGAGAGGGCGATCCAAAGGCTGTACGAGTCCAAGCTGCGGCCCTGGGGGAAAGCCATTCCCCTCTTGCTGTATAGCGTGGAAGGGATGGCCGGCGTGGCCGTGGATATACCGGACCTGGCCTGGCGGCTTGCCAAAGCGTTTCTGCCGGGAGGTCTCACTCTCGTCCTCCGTAAGGCGCCGCGACTATCCGAAATCCTGACGGCGGGGACCGGTTCGGTGGCGATCAGGATTCCCGACCATCCGGTTGCTCTGGCCCTTATCGCCGCGGTGGGCGAACCTCTGGCGGTGACCAGTGCCAACCTATCCGGTCAGCCCAGCCCGGTTACGGCCAGAGAGGTGCTTCGGCAATTGGGTGGACGGATCGACATCGTTCTCGACGGGGGACCATGTCCGGGAGGGCAGGAATCGAGCGTCCTCGATCTGACGGGCGCCAGTCCGCGCCTTCTACGGGCAGGAGCGGTAGCCAAAGCAGACCTGGAGAAGATAGCCGGCAGGATAGATGGGGGTTAGCTCTCGCCGCGGAGGTCGTCGGGTGTCGTTTGGGCGCGCGGAGAGAAGAAATCGATATTTTGCCCCCTTCGCGTTCTCCGCGACCTCGATGGTCGATAGACGTCCTATGGATTTGTGGGAGGAAGTTAGCGATGCGCATTGCGGTTGGCAGCGATCATGCAGGAGTTGGATTGAAGGCAGAAGTGGTGTCGTTCCTCAAAGAGTGGGGGCACGAGGTGGAGGACTTCGGCACCCACGATACGAGGTCAGTCGATTTTCCCGACTACGCCATACCGGTGGCCCGGGCGGTAGCTGCCGGGCAGTTTGACCGGGGAGTGCTTGTATGCAGCAATGGGGTTGGCGTCTCCATCGCCGCAAACAAAGTCGCGGGAGCGAGGGCAGCGCTGTGCGGTGACACGTTCAGCTCTAGGCGAGCTCGCGAACACACCAAGGCCAACGTACTGTGTCTGGGTGAGCTCGTGACCGGCAAGGGCCTCGCTAGAGACGTGGTGGAGGCATGGCTGACGGCCGAGTATCTGGGCGAGAAGCCCGGCGGCGAAAAGTACGCCAGACGGCTGGCGAAGATAGATGCTCTGGATGAGGATAGACGGTAGATAGCTTTCAGCGGTCAGCACACAGCTATCAGCAATCAGCCGTCAGCAGTCAGCTAGTGCTCTGTTTCAGATTAGTTGATGATGCCCGAAGGGCGACTGCCAGTCGCCCCTACACATTGTACTCGCCAAACGAAGAGAAACAAAGCACTGGTGGGTTGATAGCCGCTAACTGATAGCTGATGGCTGACAGCTAATGGCTGTCATAACATGGCGCTCCCTTGTCAGTTTGACAAGCAGACCTCTTGCTGTTAAGATTTGCCCGGTTTGAGTGGGGCGCAGGAGAGGAAGATGTCGCGCGTATTGGATAGAGTTTCACAGCCAAGTGACCTGAGAGGTCTGACCCAAGACGAGTTCCGCCAGTTGGCACGGGAAATTCGCGAGCTGCTGGTGAACACGGTAAGCTGCACCGGCGGTCATTTGGCATCAAATTTGGGGGCCGTCGAGCTCACGCTGGCTCTACACAGCGTCTTCGATAGTCCCAAAGACAAGCTCATTTGGGACGTCGGCCATCAGGCCTACGTCCATAAGCTTCTGACGGGCAGGAAGGATCGCTTTTCGACCCTCCGCCAGTACGGCGGTCTGGCAGGCTTTCCCGCGCGAGAAGAGAGCGAGCACGACGCCTTCGGGACAGGCCACGCCAGCACCTCCATCTCGGCGGCGCTAGGCATGGCCACCGCCCGCGACCTGTGCGGCGAGAGCTTCCACGTCGTGGCGGTAATTGGCGATGGCGCCATGACGGGTGGTATGGCCTTCGAGGCTCTCAATCACGCCGGGCATACAGGGACCAGAATGATCGTCGTCTTAAACGACAACGAGATGTCCATCTCACCCAACGTCGGCGCCCTGTCCCGGTCTTTCAGCCGTCTGAGGTCCGATCCCCGCTACTGGCGAGCGAAGGAGGGAGCCGAACGGGCCGTGCCGAGGCTGCCCCTCGGCCCACAGGTGTGGGAGGCCGCTAGACGCTTCAAGAAAGCCTTCAAGGGGCTACTGATCCCTACTCTCCTTTGGGAGGAGCTGGGGTTCAACTACCTCGGTCCTTTCGACGGGCACGACGTCGAGACCCTCCAGCTTGCGCTGAATTGGGCCAAGGAGCACCGGGACAAGCCGACCATCGTCCACGTCGTCACCAAGAAGGGCAAGGGCTACAGTCCGGCGGAGGTGGACGCCATCGCTTTCCACGGCGTATCGCCAAGCGGATCGAAGGTCCGCTCGGCTCCCAGTTACTCCAAGGTCCTTGGCCAGACGGTGGCCCGCCTGATGCGCGAGAACCCCAAGATCGTCGCCATTACCGCCGCCATGCTCGAGGGGACGGGGCTCGCGCCGGTGGCGCGGGAGTTTCCCAAGCGGGTGTTCGACGTGGGCATCTGCGAACAGCATGCGGTGACCTTCGCCGCCGGCCTGGCCAGCCGCGGGATGATTCCCATCGTCGCCATTTACTCGACTTTTCTCCAACGGGGCTACGATCAGGTTCTCCACGACGTCTGCATGCAAAACCTGCCAGTGGTGTTTGCCCTGGATAGGGGAGGCATCGTGGGCGACGACGGGAAAAGCCACCAAGGCACCTTCGATCTAAGCTATCTCAGGACGATCCCCAACATTGTGCTGGCCGCTTCGCGAGACGAAAACGAGCTTCGGCAGCTCGTATATACGTCCGTGGCTGCCGGGAGGCCAATGGCCATTCGCTACCCGCGGGGATGCGGGTTAGGAGTGCCCCTGGATGATGAGCTAGTGGAGGTGCCCATCGGCACCGGAGTGTGCCTGAGAGAGGGCACCGATCTGGCGTTGCTGGCGCTCGGCGTCACCGTGGCCCCAGCCGTCGAAGCGGCCAGGCGGCTGTCCGAAGATTACGGTGTGTCCTGCTCGGTCGTAGACGCTCGATTCGTGAAGCCGCTGGACTGCGAGCTCATATCGCGCGTGGCGGCTCGCTGCCGGCGGGTGGTGACCATCGAGGAGAACAACCTGGTAGGTGGCTTCGGGAGCGCTGTGCTCGAGCTGCTCTCGTCTCGCCTCGACAAGGTGCGGGTGTGCCAGGTCGGCATCCCCGACGAGTTTGTCGAGCATGGATCACAAGAGAGAATGAGAGCCAAGTACGGTCTCGACGCCGATGGCATTGTCGAGAGGGTCATGGCCGCCTTCCCCTCGCTATTTGAGCCAGCCAAGGCGCTATCCAGCGCTCATGCGAGTTGAGCGGATCGTGGTTGATGGAAACGCCCGTTCCCTTTTCGCTAAGACCCTTGCCGAGCGCAAGGAACGGGTCATGTCCTACATCTTTTGCCGGCCTGAGATCGCTCTCCTCCAGCCGCCGCATCTTCGCGATGCTTCCCTCCACTATCTTCGACTAAGCGGAAAATCCCTGCGCCCGGCGATCCTGTTGTTCGCCTGTGGCGCCGCCGGCGGCGACGAGCAAACGGCCCTGCCCGCGGCGGCGGCAGTGGAGGTCTACCACACGTGGACCCTCGTCCACGACGACATAATAGACCGCGACGTGAAGCGACGGGGGCAGACGACCGTCCACGAGGAGTTCAGGCGGCGGGCCGAGACCGAGCTCCGCTATCCCCCCGCCGAGGCCGCCCATTACGGCGTCTCGATTGCCATTCTGGCCGGAGACGTCATGCAGGGTTGGTGCGCCTCTATCCTAAGCGACTTGGCTCTCCAGCCCGGCTGCGACCCCCGGCTTGTCCTGTATCTTGTCAAAGACCTCATGATGGACACGCAGGCGCGGCTAGCGGCAGGCCAGACCCTCGATGTGCAGTTCGAACAAACGCCGGTAGAGGAGGTCGACGAAGCGGACATACTCGACATGCTTTCGGGCAAGACATCCGCCCTGTTGGAGTTCTGCGGGCGCGCCGGCACCCTCATCGGCCTAAACGCCGTCGAGCCAGAGCATCCGCAGGTCCGGGCTCTGGCCTCTTTCGCCAGATTCTGCGGCCTGGCGTTTCAGTTGCAGGACGACGTCCTCGGCGTGGTCGGGGACGAGACTCGGCTCGGTAAGACCGTGGGGTCCGACATCAGAGAGGGCAAGAAGACCCTGATCATTTACCACGCGCTTCGCCACGCCGACGCCCGCCGCCGCGCTGCCATCCTCAAGGCGTTGGGCAGCAGCGCCGCTTCTCCCGCGGAAGTCCAGGGCGCCGTGGCCGCCTTGGCGGAGCTCGGCAGCATAACCTACGTTCAGGACAAGGCCCTCGCCTACGTGCATCAGGCTATGGCTTGTCTGCAAGACATCCCCCCTTCGCCTTACAAGGATCTTCTCCTCGCCTGGGCCAATCAGATGGTGGATCGCAGCTCGTAGGCAGCTAGCCCCAAGCCAATCGCTAGGAACGCGACATGCCTAGATTTAGCTACTACGATGGATTATACTCAATTGGAAATGATACAAAGGAGACGCCCCGACGATGGAGAGAGCGAAGGACAGACGAGTGCAGGCGATGTTCACCGTCGACGAGTTCGAGCTGCTGGCCGACCATGCAGCACGCACCGGCAAGTCGATATCGTCCATCGTGCGCGAGGCTGTAGAGGAGCACTTGATCAAGGAATTGCGACGACGGCATCGCTTGGAGGCAGCCCAATGGCTGTGCTCCGGGGGTGACGAGTTTGCCGCCAAGGATTGGGCCGAGATGGAGGCCGACTTGGAAAAGAGCCGGTATGAAGGATGCCGGTGAATCCCATCCATGGAATATCGGAGATACTGTCGGCCGATGCCCACTTCGACGGCGTGCAGGACGTCAAGCGAATTGACCCTCTCAACTTCGCTCGCCTGACCTAGCGCCAAGTTGGAGTCTACGTGCCCTTGGTGATGAGATGAAGCGACGCGGGAATAAATGGAAACCGACGAACCTCCGTAACCCCACCACTCGTCCCTAATCGACGCTGACGAGGCGATAGTTCGGCCCGGCCTTCTCTACCCGGCAGATAAGGGGCTGATGCACGGCGATCACGATGGCGTTTCGCTGGATGGCCCAGTCCATTAGCCCTCGCTTCGTCTCTAGGGACACCAGCGGCTCCAGGTCGAAGGAGGATATCCAGGCCAATCGCTCAAATTGGACCTTGTATTGGGCGATGTCGCCCACGAAGACGGCGGCGTGGCTGATCGAGTCGACGACCACGCTTTGGTGATGGCGGGTGTGGCCCGGACTCAGGACGCACTTCACATCTGGTGTGACTTTGGTGTCGCCGTCCAGGAGCCTGAGCTGACCGCTTGCTTCGACGGCCTGGAAGTTATCCGCGAGATAGGTGGCTCTAGTGCGCTCGTTGGGATGAGTGGCGTCCTGCCACTCTCCTCGCTGGATCCAGTACTCGGCGTTGGGAAAAGTGGGCACGGCCTGTCCGGCCGCGAGCGTGGTGTTACCCCCGCAATGGTCGGCGTGAAGGTGGGTGTTGATGACGATGTCCACGTCTTTGGGGGAGACGCCGCGGGCGTCCAGATCCTCGACCAGCCCCCGTTCCCGCTGAAGGCCAAACATCTCCGCCTGCCTTGGCGTCAGCTTCGAGCCGTAACCGGTCTCCACCAGTATAGTTTTCCCGGCGGAGCGTATAAGGAGGCTCTGCAGGTAGAGGGGAATGCGATTCAAGTCGTCCGCTTTCACCTCTCGCTGCCACAGCACCTTGGGCACGACGCCGAAGACGGCGCCGCCATCCATCATAAATAGCCCGTCGCTCAAGACCTCAAGCTCAACTTGCCCTAGACGCATGCTTCGATCACCGCAGTCTCCTGACCTCCACCGGTGTTTTGACCCGCCCGCTCCGAGTAAGGGTGGTGTCATTCGCCTCATATCCGCGCCCTTATTGCGCATCGTTCTATGCACCCAAGCATAGAGCTTTCGTTGATGGTTGTCAATCATCACCACTGGGCTGATTAGGATGTTCTGAAAGTCGCTGCGACATTTCCCAAAAACGTGCTTTAGGCCGTTGACATGGGTGGGTGGGAATAGTATACTGTGTCCGGTCCCAGACGAGGAAACTGGACCAACCTTAGTCAATGCCCCATAAATTCAGGAGGTTTGCTGTGCGACTCGAAGATAAGATTCGAGACATTCCCGATTTCCCCAAGGAAGGGATCATCTTCAAGGATATCACGACCCTCCTCAAGGATGGCGAGGCTCTCAAGATCGTAATCGACAACTTGACCGAGAAGTTCTCCAGCAAGAAGGTCGATAAGGTGGTGTGCATGGAGTCGCGTGGCTTCATCTTCGGCGCACCCCTCGCCTACAATTTGGGCGCTGGCTTCGTTCCCGTGCGGAAACTGGGCAAGCTTCCGGCCGAGACCATCAGCGTCGAGTATACTCTGGAGTATGGCACCAACACCCTCGAGATGCACAAGGACGCCATCCAACCCGGCGAGCGGGTTCTCGTGGTCGACGACCTGCTGGCGACCGGCGGAACTGTGAACGCGACCATCAACCTGGTCGAGCAACTGGGCGGCAACGTCGTGGGCATTGCCTTCCTGATCGAGCTGACTTTCCTCGACGGGCGGAATTCGCTGAAGGACTACGAAGTAGTATCTTTGATCTCTTACTAGTCAAACTGGGCGTTTGGCTCTTGACAAGCCTAATTGGCCTGTGCTAAGATTCCGCTGAAAACTGAATAATAGCTGCTCTTATCCAGAGAGGTGGAGGGACTGGCCCCGTGAAGCCCGGCAACCTACGAACGGCGGGGACGTAGCAGGCGGTAAATGGTCTGTCCTTGGACAGGGTATCACGCCTTAGCGCTTCGCTCAGTAGTCAGGTGCCTATTCCGACAGGAAGTACGCGTCCTGAGAGATGAGAGTGAAGCCAACCTGCTGACTTCTCTCATCGCGGAGAAGTCATTTTTTTGCTCCAAATCGTCATTCTGAGCGACCATAGGGAGCGAAGAATCTCGTCGCTATGTGTCGGCTAACGCCAGATTCTTCGTCGCTCCGCTCCTCAGAATGGCAGAGCGACGTCATTCTAATCTGCGTGAGGTCTAGATGAAAACGATTGAGTGGTTCGATGGCAAAGTTCGATACATCGACCAGACCAAACTCCCACTCGAGGAGATCTTCATTGAAACTAACGATTATCGGGTGATGGCCGCGGACATCAAGCAACTGGTGATTCGGGGAGCACCCTGCATCGGCGTCGCCGCCGGTTTCGCCGTGGCTCTCGGCGCTCTGGAGATCCAGGAAAGGGAGCGCCCGCGGTTTCTGGCGCGGCTCGAGGAAGTGGCAGGCGAGATCAAATCGACCCGGCCCACGGCGGTGAATTTGTTCTGGGGCGTCGAGCGGGTCATGGAAGTGGCGCGGGTGGGCGTCGGCGTGGACCAGATCAAGCGAAGCGCGCTGGCCGAGGCGAAGCGAATGGCCGCGGAAGACGAGGACATCTGCCGGCGGATCGGCGCTCACGGGTCGGAGCTCATTCAGGACGGGTTCAATATCCTAACCCACTGCAACGCCGGGGCGCTGGCCTGCGTGGACTACGGCACGGCGCTGGGCGTCATTCGGGCTGCCCACGAGCAGGGCAAGAAGATCCACGTGTTTGTCGACGAGACGCGCCCGCTGCTTCAGGGGGCGAGACTGACGGCGTTCGAGCTCACGAAGGCCGGCATTCCCATGACCCTGATAACCGACAACATGGCCGGACATATCATGCGGACCCGCAAGGTGAACTGTGTGGTCGTGGGGGCCGACCGGATCGCCGCCAACGGCGACACCACCAATAAGATCGGCACCTACAGCGTGTCAATCCTGGCCAAGGAGCACGGCATTCCCTTTTATGTCGCAGCGCCTACCAGCACCATCGACCTCAAGATCGCCAAGGGCGACGACATCGTCATCGAGGAGCGCAAGGAGGATGAGGTCACGACCATTCAGGGCAAGCGCGTGGCTCCCTTCGGCGTGAAAGTCGCCAATCCGGCGTTTGATTTCGCGCCGAGCAAATACGTTTCGGCGATCATTACCGAGCATGGCGTGGTGAGGCCGCCTTTCGAGCAGGGCCTGCGGTCGGTGGTGAGCACCGCCAATCAGGCGATTCGTCAGGCGAGACAGAGTGGGTGAGCTGATGCTGTAGTGGCCGACCCTCTGTGGCGGCCACGGGGACGGGGGCGGGCATCCTTCTCGGAAGGACGCCGCTCTACGAATTCCTAGTCCGCGCTACTTTACAAAAGTCATGAAAGGACAGCGAAAATGGCGGAAGCGAAGATTGGCGTGATCGGCGGCAGCGGCCTGTA
>JACPQF010000096.1 GCA_016190625.1 Chloroflexota bacterium
GAGCAGGTCGTCAATGGCCTTGGCTCCTCTGTGGAGCTTGCAGCGCCGGCTCCGGAGCCTAATCTGAGGGACATAGTCTTCGCCGGCGGTCTGGACGAAGTGGAGGACTACTTCTACAAGAAAGGTTGGACGGATGGGATGCCGGTAATCCCGCCGACGATAGCCAGGGTCGAGAAGTTTCTCCAGTTTACCGATAGGTCGCCCTCAGATGTTATCGGCGCTCTGCTTCCTGAGAAGCGGGAAGCGACGGTATGGAACGTAGCGGTAAACGGGGTGATGTCAGGATGCCGGCCGGAGTATATGCCAGTTCTGCTCGCCATAGTCGAGGCTATCTCTGAGCCCGAATGGCGAATTCAGGATGCGGGGTCTACGCCGGGTTGGGAGCCTATTGTTATCGTGAACGGGCCAATCGCCAAGGACCTTGACTTCAACTACGAGACGAGCGCTATGCGAGTGGGCAGGAAGGCAAACACGAGCATAGGGCGATTTCTGCGGCTGTACATGCGAAACATCGCCGGGTTGCGAATAGCGGCGAGCAATGCGGACAAGGCCTCCCAGACGGACAAAGCGACCATAGCCTACACGTTCAACGTGGCGCTGGCCGAAAACGAGGACGCTGCAGCCAAGATAGGCTGGAAACCGTTCAGCGTGGAGCGGGGCTTTGCTGCGGGGGAAAGCGTGGTGACGGTCCAAAGCGTGATGAGCATCAGTCCGCCCATCTACGTTGGCGGCGGAGCGCAGGAGATCGCCCAGAAGATTGTCGAAGATTGGGGCCAAGGGGATGTCAAGTATTGGGCGTTCACCGGGATAATGTTTCGCCAATGGCATCCGCTCCTTGTGCTGAGTCCGTGCATCGCCGAGGTGTTCGCAAAGGAGGGATGGTCGAAGGACGACCTCAAGCGATACCTCTGGCAGAACGCCAAAATGCCCGCCTGGTATGCAGAGAGAGGCGTACATCTCAGACCTCAGCCGGTCCCGCCTATTTCGTCGCTCAACCTCCGCGAGTTGGTGGAGGCGGGGGAGATACCGAAGCACTACGCTCTCTCTGACGACATGATGCGAATGGTGCCGGTGTTTTTCCGGGCGGAGACGATAGGCATCGTGGTGGCGGGTGACGCTGGGCAAGATCAGTGCAAAGGGTACACAGAAAACCACAAGCAAGGTCCGCCGATAAGCAAGGCCATCAAGCTCCCAGCCCGCTGGCAGGAACTGCTGAGCGAGGCTGGAGATAAGCGGGCAAAGCGCCGGGACGAACGTGCTGATGTATCTAGCCGATGATCTAGCACGAGCGTCAGGGGATGCCGCCGGTGGGCAAATGTGTCGCTCAGGGGTAGCGAGATGCCTTCACCATGAAAAAAGGCGATTAAGCCTCGCGCGGCGCGAAACCAACGGGCGCGCTGTCGAAAGCACGGTTGCTGTCACCAAAAGGCGCCAGCGGAAAGGAAGGTAGCATGGAAGCGGAGTCGCCCTAGTTTTCCGGATGCAACGGTAAGCGTTCGGTGTGAGAACTGAGCCAGTTCATGGCATTCACCAAGGGAACAAGACAGGAGGAAAATGCAATGGCCCGAATCGACGAATTGGAGAAGAGGTATCCCACCCTTCCCAGAGACGTGATCATCAAATGGGATGTGTTCAAGCACGGCGTGAGAGACAACAAGGACATAGACGAAGTAAGCTACTGGAGACCGGCCGGCCATGGAAGCTACTTGAGCTACGACGAGGACTACACGATCGAGCGCTTGAAGCAGGAGACGCCGTGGCGGTTCAAGGAAGGCTACATGCTCGTTCCCGACATGAACATCTGGATGAAAAGCGGCCTGGGTTTCCCTCTCTACCGCAAGGAGAATAGCCCTTACACCATCAGAGTGACAGGAACAGAGGGAAAATTCGCCCTTTACGATGGGGAGGAGAAGGTCAACGTCGATCTCTATCGTGGTCCCCAGACAAACTTCATGCCGGGGTTGAAGACAAGCAAGGGAACGCTAGCGCAAGAGCTCATAATGCTTTGGCGCCGTTGCTACTGTATATTTCCGGTGCGGTTCTGCGAGTATTTCACCACCGGGGAAGAGTGCAAGTTCTGCAACTACAACCACACGCAGGAGGACGCTCGCCGATCTGGCCTCAGCCGGCATGTCACCATCAACGCGGATGAGACGGCGGAGGCTTTGAAGCTTTATGGCTCCCAGCTTAGACTGCTCGAAGGGCAAATTGAGAGCGGCGGCTTCGCCAAGAGCGAGACGGAGGCGAGCGTCAACGTCCGGTTTGTGGACAGGTTGAGCAACGCCCTGCCGTACCGAACGCACATGAAGTTGATAGGCGAAGCGATGCCGCGGAAGGAATTGCAGAGACTGAGGGATTCCGGTCTAGCAGGGATCAGGATGGCATTTGAAACCATCGACGAGCGATTATTTCCCATTATAAACCCAGGCAAGACCAAGCATATGTCGTACCAGGGGTGGCTGGAGGCAGTGCAGGATGCGGTAGAGATCTTTGGCGTCGGCAACGTGGCCGCCAAGACTATCGGGGGAGTGACGATGCAAGGGCCGGAGGGCTATCCGACCTGGCAAGAAGCCCGTGATTCCCACGTCGAAGGGGATAGGTGGATGATCAGCCACGGCGTGTACCCCTGCATGGACTCCCTGCGGTGGGCACCGGGTTCTCCCTACTCGCGAGACCCAGGCAATCGAGACAAGTATCCCCCTTCGGAGTTCTTCCTCGACTGCATCGCGGCCCACGACAAGGCCATGGAGGAATATGGCTTCTACGAGAAACTGAACAAGTTCCTCTACTGCGGCCTTGACTGTCAAATCCGCCCGTACGTTGGAGAAGTGGGGATAATCAAGCGGGCGGGGGATTTCGGGACTTGGATGGGTGAGGTGGTTCCCTACGAGCAAAACTGGATGGCGCAGTTTCTCGACTCGATAAAACAAAAAGAGATGGCAAAGGTCTAGCACATGGAATTGGGCTTTCCTCTCCTATTACTGGTGCAATACGCATTAGGACTAGCAAGCGCATGCAATGAGGAAAGCCCAATGTACATTCTGCAGTCCTTCCGTAGAAGGACTGTTGGACTTCAGCCAGTTCTTCACTCTTGACGAATCACGCCGCTTGGGGAGCCAAAGGCAGCAAAGAGGCTAGTTCTAAGAGGGGGATTCCTCATTAGGAACATGCTCTATGCCGGGTAGCCTTTGACAGCAGCCAGCCTCATTTGTTATACTGGTCTTGCTCAGCAAGGAGGAAAACAAGTTGTCCAAGGTTCCCCAAGATCTAAGGTATACGAAAGGTCATACCTGGGTAAAGGCGGATGGCGATGTGGCAACCGTTGGCATCACCGATTTTGCCCAGGACAGGCTCGGCTCGATTCTGTTGTTCGAGCTGGGTGGCGAGGGGTCGGCGACGACGCAGGGACAGCCGCTCGGCACGGTCGAGTCCGACAAGGCCACCTCGGAGGTCATGGCCCCGGTCAGCGGCGAGGTCAGCGAAGTGAACGAGGAAACCGCCAACGCTCCCGAGCTGGCTAACGACGATCCCTATGGTGATGGATGGCTCGTCAAAGTGCGCATGAGCGATCCCAAAGAGCTCGACAACCTCATGGACGCCGAGGAGTTCGAGAGGTATATTTCGAGCTGAGATGGATACCTGGCGCCTTCTCGACACTGGCAGGGCGACGGGCGCCCTCAATATGGCCATCGACGAGGCCGTGGCGACCCTGCACGGCCGGGGCGACTCCCCGCCGACGATTCGGTTCTATGGCTGGAATCCGGCCTGCCTATCGCTAGGTTATTTTCAGCCGGTAGAGCGAGAGGTCGAGGCTGACGCTTGCCGGGCGGCGGGAATCGATCTGGTCAGGCGCCCGACCGGCGGCAGAGCCGTGCTCCATGACGACGAGCTGACCTATAGCCTAGTCGCTCTGGAGGGCGAGCCGCGAGTCGGTGGTGGGGTTACCGAGTCCTATCGAAAGATCAGCGCGGGAATCGTCGCCGGGTTGGCTCGCCTCTCCGTCGCCGCCGATATGGCCCCCAGTCGGGCCAGCCAGCGCGATCATTTTCATTCCGCCGCCTGCTTCGACTCTGCTTCCAGCTATGAAGTCACCGTCGGCGGGAGGAAACTGGTCGGCAGCGCTCAAGTGCGACGGGGCGGCGTGGTTCTCCAACACGGCTGCCTTCTCCTTACCTTCGACAGCGCTAAGCTGCTCGACCTTCTGAAACTAACCGAGGCTGGTCGCTCGGTCCTGAAGAATGAGCTGGACGAAAAAGTGTCCGACTTGGCGTCGATCGTCGGCCGGCGCGTGGAGTTCGCCGAGGTTGCCGACGCGCTCCGCAGCGGCTTCGAGGACGCTTTCGACGTTCATCTGGCTCTCGGCTCGCTCACGGCAGAGGAGGAGGAGTTGTCCCGCCGGCTTCTCGCCGAGAAATACGCCAGCGCCGAGTGGAACTTCAGGCGGTAAGGGCTTTCTCTATTGACAGCTTTCGCCCAATGCGTTATAAAGCAATTGGCAAAGGCAGTTAGTGCGAGATGAAAGGAGCAGACATGGACCTGGGCAGCATCCTGTTTATGGTGGCTCTTGCCTACGGTCTCGGCGTCCTCTGGTACGACCTCTTGCCGATAAGTGTGTCGTCCAAGGTCTGGCGATTGGCGGCTTATCCATTTCTTGGCATCTTCGCGGCCGAAGCGCTTCTCGCTCCCTCGTTTAAGACATGGGACTGGTCATTTGGGGGCATACATCTAGTCACCGTGCTGGTCGGCTCCCTTGTGGCAGTCGTGGTGGACTGGGCCATCCAGCAGGTGCGGCATCCTGCTGCGGAGTCCTAGCCCCAACCGAGCGCATCCTAGTACTAGTCGATTGGTTTGGCCTGCCTTTGCCCCTTTGCCCTCATCAGACGGGACGCTCGACCAAGGCGTCCCGCCTGTTTCGTTTCCACCCGATACCGAAGCTTGAGGATCAGGGGCAAGCTCCGTTGTCATGAGTAGGAATTGGCCCGCCTGCTTCTCGCCGAGAAGTACACCAGCGCTGAGTGGAACTTTAGGCGGTAACCGCTTTCTCTATTGACAGCTTGCGCCCAATGCGTTATAAAGCAATCGGCAAAGGCAGTTGGTGCGAGCTAGAAAGGAGAAGACATGGACCTGGGCAGCATCCTGTTTATCGTGGCACTTGCCTACGGTCTCGGCGTCCTCTGGTACGACCTCTTGCCGGTAAGTGTGTCGTCTAAGGTTTGGCGGTTGGCGGCCTATCCATTCCTTGGCATCTTCGCGGCCGAAGCTCTTCTCGCTCCCTCGTTTAAGACATGGGACTGGTCATTCGGGGGCATACACCTGGTCACCGTGCTCATCGGTTCCCTTGTGGCAGTCGTCGTGGACTGGGCGATCCAGCAGGTGCGTCATCCTGCTATGGCGCCGCAGCCCCAACGGAGCGTAGCTTAACCCCAGTCGACTGGTTTAGTCTGCCTTTGCCCCAATGAGGCGGGACGCCCTGATCGAGCGTCCCGCCTGTTTCGTCTCCATGAAACCGCGGATGAGTGCGCCCAACCAAGGCCAATCTCATGAGACTAGAGGTTGTAAGTCTTGCGTGGATGTGCATCTATGTGCCAGAATGATACCACTGGAGAGGGTTGTCACGACATGAGGGAGGAGCTATGGCGATCGCGAAAGAATGGTTTACGGTTGACGAAGCTGCGGAGTATCTTTGCGTTTCCAAGAGAACCATCTACAAGTTGACGCAATTGGGCCGATTGCCTGCCTTTCGCCTGTGTCCGACGCGCCATCCCGTTTTCGCAAAGAGGATCTGGACAAGGTGCCGCGATCGAGCGAGGATGTCGAGGACGCGCCAGCCGAGATACATTCTGTTCTCAGCAGGCGGATTCACGCCCCATCTAAGGGAGCGGGCGTGCCAACAAGCCGTCCTACTGGTCGGACCCGGGGAACTGTTCCCGGAGATAGCCGTTGGGGAGCCTCATTTCCTCCGTAGCGGCCGGCCGTCCGTGGCGGCCACGGGACAGGCACGGCAGGGCGCGGTCAGAACTCCAGGCGTTTGTGGCGAAGGACAATGCTCTGGACGATGCCCAATGATAGGAGAATCGTCATGAGGGAACTGCCTCCCTGACTGATGAAGGGGAGAGGGATGCCGGTGACGGGCAGCAGCCGCGTGTTCACGCCGACGTTGACGAACACCTGAAACAGAAGCTGGACGGTTACCCCCACGGCCAGAAGACGGCCGAAGGTGTCCTGCGATCGGGTCGCCGCTCGCAGGCAGCGGAACAGGAGGACGATGAAGAGAAAGAAGAGAACCAGCGCCCCGACGAAGCCGAGCTCCTCTCCCACCACGCTGAACACGAAGTCGGTGCTTTGAACCATGAGGAAGTGGAGCTGACTTTGGGTCCCCTGAGCGAAGCCCTTGCCTAGCAGCCCACCCGAGCCGACGCTAATCTCCGATTGCTGGACGTTGTAGCCCGCCCCCAACGGGTCGCTGGCCGGATCGAGAAAAGTGGCCAGCCGCTGACGCATGTAACCGTGGAGTATCTTCTCGTAGACAAACGGGATAGAGGCAACCGCCGCCGCGCCTAGGCCGGCGAAGAAGGTGATGCGCATGCCGGACATGAGGGCCATGCCAAGCCAGATGCAGGCGAAGATGATGATGGTGCCAAGGTCGGGCTGGAGGTAGACCAGAACGACGGGAACGGCGACGATGGCAAAGGACCCGACGAGCGTCGACAGCTTTTTCACCTTGTCCTGTCGCGCTGCAATGAAGGCCGCCAAGGCGATAGTGAGAACCAGCTTGGCCAGCTCCGAGGGCTGGATCGGGAAGGGACCAAGGTCAACCCAGCGGCGGGAACCATGCGTCGCCGTGCCGATGGCGATGACGACGACCAAAAAGATCATGGTGAAGACATACAGGAACGGCGCCAGATGGCGAAAGACGCGGTAGTCCATGTAGACGGCGAGAGCCATGAAGACCAGACCCGTCGCAGCGTACAGCCCCTGTCTGACCGTGGGATGGCTCAGATAGGGAGTGCCGGCGGGAACAGTGGTCAACGACGTGGAGTAGCTCATGGCCAGGCCAAAGGCGATGAGCAGAAGCGTCGTCAGCAGGAGGATGAAGTCGAAATTACGCCAGATCTGTGGCCGCATACCCTAGCTCCTCGGCGCCGGTGGCTTCGGTGTCTCTTCTTTGCCGAAGAAGTAGCGCAATATCTTGGTGGCGGCCGGCGCGGCCGTTAGGGCGCCTTGCCCGTCCGAGTGAAACACCGCCAGGGCGATCTGGGGATCTTCGGCGGGGGCGTAGGCGAGGAACCAGCCGTGATAGATGACGCGGCCGGACGGGTCCTTCCTGCCCGATTCGGCGGTGCCAGTCTTGGCAGCCACCTTGATGCCCGGCACTATCACCGTATTGGCGGTGCCCCAGGGCCCGGTCGCCGTCTCCATTCCCTTCCGTATCCACGCCAGGTTCTCCTTTGATACGGCTACCTCCCTGATCACCTGCTTCTCGAACGGCCTGACCACGTTGCCGTTGGCGTCGAGCACCTCCCTGACTATCTGAGGCCGGTATAGCATTCCGCCGTTGGCAACAGTGGCTACGACATTGGCCATCTGCAGTGGAGTCACGTTGAGGTCCCCTTGTCCGATAGATAGGTTATAGGTATCGCCACCTCGCCACGGCTCCTTGCGCAGGTCCATCTTCCACTGGGGATCGGGGACGAGGCCGGGCACCTCGCCGGGGATGGCTATGCCCGTTTTCGCCCCGAGGCCAAACTCGCGAGCATACTTCGCCAACCGGTCGATCCCCAGGCCGACGACCCCCTGGTTTCCACCGCCGCCGACCGAGAAGAAGAACACGTCGCAGGAAACGGCGAGGGCCTTGACAATGTCGACCACACCGTGGGGGGCCCAGCAGGGATAGGTCCAGCCGCCGATACTGAGCGAGCCGGTGCAGAAGATGGTTGTCGAGGGTTTGATCACCCCCTCCTGCAGGCCGCCGGAGCCCGTGATGACCTTGAAGATGCTTCCCGACGGATACTGGCCGCCGACCGCATGATTGATCAGAGGATGCTTGGGATCGTTCAGCAACTGGGCGAGGTTCTGGTTGCTTATGCCACCCGAGAACAGATTGTTGTCGTAGGTGGGGAGAGAAACCATGCCCAGGACTTCGCCGGTCTTGGGATTCAGCGCCACGGCGGCCGCCGACGTCGAGCTGCCCATCTCCTCGGCCAGGTACTCGGCCATTTTCCGCTGGAGGTTCAGGTCGATGGTCAGCACGAGGTTATTACCCGGCATTGGCGCCTCGCTTTCGAGAGTCTCGACCTTTCTCCCGCTCACGTCGAACTCCGCGTTCTCCCGTCCGGGGCGACCCCTTAGCTCGGTTTCGAAGGATCCCTCGACCCCCGCCTTGCCCAACCGGTCGTTCAGGTCGTAGCCCTCACCCTCCCGTTTGGCCAGCTCGTCTTCCGAGATGCGCCCGACGTAGCCCAGAAGGTGAGCGGTCAGCGGCCCATCAATGTATTGGCGTATGGGCTCGATCTGGAGGGTGACACCGGGGAGGACTGGGTGCTGCTCCTCGATGGCGAAGGCGGTCCTCTGGTCCACGTTGGTCTTGATCGGCAGCGGCGTGAACAGTCTGATCTCCCGGCGCCGATCCTCGATCGCTTTGGCGATTTCCTCCGGGGGCGTGTTGAGCAGCTTGCTAAGCCGGCCAATCACCGCCGGCTGGTCGCTGTTCGGCAGGTCGGCGGGAACGATCGACACGGTGAAGCTGGGAATGTTGCGCACGAGCATGGTCTTGTTGCGATCGTAGACGATGCCACGTGGCGAGGGGACGGTGACCGTCCGCAGGCGGTTGTAGTCGGCCCTCTGCTTGTAATTCTTTCCCTCGACGATCTGCATCTTCCATAGTTGGCCGGCCAGGACCAGGAAGAGGACCAAGATGAGCATCCGGAAAAGAGTAAACCTTATCTTGAGGATCGTCTCCGGCTTGAGTCGTTTCTTTCGCGAGGAGCGCCAGCGCTTGTAGCTGCCAAACATAGCTATCCCCTACCAATCGTAATTCTTGATCGGTTTTACCCAAGCGGACATCCGACGGACGAGCCAGTACACGGCCGGCGTGAAGAGAGTGTTAATTACCCCCGCGGGAAGCAGCGTCGAGCGAAATGTGATGTCCCAATCGACAGCTCCTCCCGCCGCCTGGACTATCATCAGGAAAAAACCGTAAAAGACCATCGTTCCGCCGAACATGATAGTGAGCGGCAGAATCAGGCCACTTCTTATCAGGTTGAACTCGCCAATGCTGGTGAGAAAAGCCGTTGCCACCAGGGCTACGGTAGCCGCGCCGAAGGGTCCAGTTCCCAGCAGATCGAGAACGAGGCCGCCGATAAGGCCCCAGGCAATGCCCTCCTGAGACCCCCTGATCGTGCCCCAGGTAACCACGAGGAGCAGCACAAGGTCGGGCTTGACGTTCAGCAGCACGACGTGAGGCAGCATGGTGGCCTGCAATATTCCCGCGACCACGAGCACGGGAACGGCGAGATAGTAATTCATGGCCTCACTGGAACGTGGCAGGCGTAAAATTCGTAATTACCATCACGGCTTCCAAACGGGAAAACTTGACCGCCGGCTCTATTTTGGCTTCCTGAAACATCTCCAGATCGTTTCGCACCACATCGGTGACTCTGCCGATGAACAACCCTTTGGGAAAGCCTCCTCCCAAGCCGGAGGTCACGATCAGGTCGTTGGTCTTCACCACCTCTGATTGGGGTAGGTACTTCATCTCCAGACCCTTCACCTTGCCGTTCGCCACTCCCAGAGCCCGAGAGTCGAGCCGCTGGACCATGCCGTTGACTGAGCTGCTGGGATCTGTGATCAGCAGTACCTTGGCGCTCGAGTTGTAAGCCTTGGTCACCTTGCCTACCAGGCCGCCAGGCGATACCACTACCATGCCCTGCTTGACGCCATGCTCCGTGCCCTTGTCGATCATCACCCCCTGAATCACGTTGCTCGGGTCGTGGTCGATTATTGCGGCCGACACGTACTCCGTGCCCGGATACTGCTTCTTGTAATTAAGTTCGGCCTTAAGGCGCTGGTTTTCGACATCGACCTCCCGCAGGCGCACCACCTCGCCCGTCAGTTGGTCTATGGTCTTGCGATTCCGCTCGTTGCCCTCCCGCAACTGGTGGAGGTCCCTCAGGTCCACAAGGAGGCTGAAGAGCGGGTCGAATATGCCGCTGCCAACCCGCTGCACCGGCGCCAGGCCTCTCATGAAGATATTCTCCACGGGGTACAGCCAACCACGCTGGGAGAGAAAAATGGCCCCAACCCCAAGAACGAGGATCAACACTGTATAGAAGGTCGACCGCGCCCGCAACGTCTACCTCGTCATCCCACCTTAGGTCTCTTGCCGTACTGAAGCTGGACCAAGACTTTTCGCAGCTTGCTAAGCTCTTCCAAGACCGAGCCGGTTCCCCGAACGACGCAGGTCAGGGGGTCATCCGCGACGAAGACGTGGAACTTGGTTTCGTGGGTGAGCCGCTCGTCTAGACCGCGCAGGAGCGCGCCCCCGCCTGCCAGAGCGATGCCCTGCTCCATCAGGTCGGCGACCAGCTCGGGTGGAGTAATCTCGATAGTGGTCTTCACCGCGTCGACGATGGCCGAGACGGAGCTCGAGATGGCCTCCCGGATCTCGATGGTGCTGACGTTGATTCGCTTGGGCAGGCCAGTGACGAGATCCCTGCCCCTCAGGGTAACTTCCCACTCCTCCTTGAGCGGATAGGCCGAAGCGGCGCCGATCTTTATCTCCTCGGCCATTCTCTCGCCGATCAGGAGGTTGTGCTTTTGCCTGGCATAGACGATGATCTCCTGGTCCATCTCGTCGCCGGCGATGCGAATGGACTTGCTGGCCACGATGCCACCCAGCGCAATGACGGCCACCTCGGTAGTGCCACCCCCGATGTCAACGATCATGCTGCCGTCCGGCTCCATCACCGGCGCGCCCGCACCAATGGCCGCGGCCATTGGCTCCTCGATAAGATAGGCCTCTCTGGCGCCGGCGTTGATGGCGGCGTCGTGAACTGCCCGTTTCTCCACCTCGGTGACACCGCTAGGGATGCCGATCACCACGCGGGGGCGGGGGATAAGCGAGAAGCTGTATCGCTCGTGGACCTTGCGGATGAAATAATCCAACATTCTCTCGGTGGTATCGAAATCGGAGATGACCCCGTCCTTGAGAGGGCGGACGGCCACAATACTGGCGGGCGTTCGCCCTACCATGCGCTTGGCCTCTGCTCCCACGGCCTGCACCCTCCGGCCCTTCTTGTCTATGGCCACCACGGAGGGCTCGTTGATGACGATGCCCTTGCCTTTGACCATAACCAGAGTGTTCGCCGTTCCCAGGTCTATCCCGATGTCGTGGGAAAAAATCCCGAGCAATGCATTTATTGGATTGGCCACGATTCCTCCTCGGTTGTACGTCTACGTAGCTATCAGTCCTCTTATTCTTGAAGGAGCATCAGCCTTATTGGCAATGGTGTGATCGGTTTGATGCTATTGGACACTTAATAGCCATTGCCTGAGATTTGCCTAGGCCTTGCCAGAGATCCCACATCCCTACGATGCTTCGGCTGTCTGTTTGCCCTGCAGGCTGAACATCCGGAGAATCTCCTCGACGGTAGTCGCTTCTTCCGGCTTCTTGTCGGCTCGAATGAAATTCACCGCCCGGGGAAAACGGAGGGCGTATCCCAGTCGTCGATCGTTGGTATCTTCCGGCCGGCCCAGCCCGCAGGTATGAACCGGGCTGCGGGTGATCTCGTCGGCCTGAATCTCCAGCACATGCACCGGCTCCGCCCACACGTCAGGGTTCAACACCGAATCAAGCCTGGCCGGCTGGTGAAGGGAGGACACGCCGTCGAGCGCCTCCCTCATGGTGACCCACTCCTCCTCGCTCAGCCCGGTGCCCAGCTTGGCCACGGTGACAAAGCGATCCTGTGGGGAGTCGTAGACGGCCGTTAGCAGGGAGCCGATGCCAAAGCGAGCCCGACCGCCCTTGCCGTACCAGTAGCCGACCACGACCGTATCCACGGTGTCGGTCAGCTTCCCCTTGATGCTTCGTTTCAGCTTGATCCAGTTGAAGTTGCGCGCTCCGGCCTGGTAGGGCGCGTCGAGCCGCTTGCAAACGATGCCTTCCAATCCCCGCTGTATCTTGTCGGCGAAGAACTCCTCCAGCCTCTGCGGATCCTCGGTAACGAGCACCTCCGCCAGGCCATAAACCTCGTCCCGAAGAATCGCCTCCTCGAGACGCTTACGGCGAACCATGTAGGGCTGGTGGGTGAGATCGACGCCATCGGCGTACAGCATGTCGAAGGCCATGAGCTTCAGCGGATACTTCTGCTGCATTTCCTCGATCCCGTGCTTGCGCTTCCGTTGAACCGTCACCTGAAACGGTAGGAAATCGCCGGTTGCTATGTCCACCGCCAGCGCTTCACCTTCGAGGATGGCCTGGTCCAGCGCCACCTGCCTTCGGGTTCCCTCGATGAGCTCGGGGAACATGTCGGAGAAATCCTCCAGATTCCGGCTGAACACCTTCACCTTGTCGCCGTCCTTGTGGATCTGGCAGCGAAAACCATCGAACTTCGGCTCGGCGGCACAGCGACCGAGCTTCGCGATGATGGCCGCCGGGCTCGACACCCGCTCGGCGAGGGCCGGGCGCACTGGCTTGCCCACTTCGACGTCGATCTCGGTCAACGCCTCGGCGCCGCTCTCCCAAAAGAGCCTGGCAACCTGTCCGAGGTCGGATCGGATGTTATAGGCGCGCTCGATGTACTTGCGCAACGACTTGTTTTTCACCCGGGCGAAGCTGAGAGCATCCATCAGCGTGGGATCGCCGATGCCCAGTCGGAGCTGTCCGAGGGGAATGCGCATCAGCATTCTTCCCTCCAGCGCACCCATTCGCCGGAGAAGGCCGGCGAGAATGTCCGCTTTGGCCTGAACGCTGCCGCCCCCGGACGAGGTAGCGATACTGAATAACTCGGCGAACACCTCGGACACCGAGAGGCCCAGACCCTCGGAGGGAAGCAGGCCGGCGACGACCTTGCCAAAATCACCCTTTTGGGCAAACAGCGACTTGACCTCTGTCCGGTCCCTATCGGTGGCTAGGGCGATGGCATCGGCCGTCAGGTTTTCACCCACCCCGAACTCCAGCTTCTCGTAGGCGGGCACTACCCTGCCCTGAGTGAGATAGACGATCTTGTCGATCTCTGTCACTTCGGCTTCGGTGAATAGTTGAGCGAGGATCTCCACCATCCGGTTTCGCGAGGTGGTATCCTCTAACTGGAGAAGGAACTCCGCCAGCCTGGAGAAGCGCATGGACACGACCTTACCATTAGGAGTCAACCCTGAACTTCGGCCATAGTATACCACAGGGAAGCGGGTTAGGGAAATCAGAAGTTTCGGTTTCGAAGCCTTGGAAGCAGGCGACGGTTGCTTACGAGATCTGCCTGTGCTATAATGCCTGGCGTGGCCCTTCCCGGGGTGCGAGGTGGCCACCAATGGCACAACGGAAAGGCGGTACAAGAATTGAACGCAGATTCGGTGATCGAGCTGACGCCGAACCCCGATATTCAGGCTTTCGCCCCGGGGGATACTGTACGGGTGTACTCTAAGGTCATCGAGGGTGGCCGCGAGCGAACCCAGATGCTCGAGGGCGTGGTGATCAGGGTCAAAGAGGGAGGACCACAGGCGGCCTTCACCGTCCGGCGGGTCACTCATGGTGTCGTGGTAGAGCGGACCTTCCTCCCGACCTCGCCGCGACTCGAGAAGGTGGAGGTCGTGCGACGCGGCAAGGTCCGCCGGGCAGTGCTCCATTACCTGCGTGGACTCACCGGCAAGGCGGCGAGGATCAAGGAGAAGGGCAGAATCGCCCGATAAAATCAGGTCTGCTTGGTGTGATGGCAGAGGAAATGCGGTTCGCTGAGGTGGCGGTCGACGCCGGCCTAGCCCAGCGAACTTTTTCTTATTCGGTTCCGGAGGGCCAGGAGGTAGTCCCCGGACAACTGGTCCGGGTGCCCTTCGGCTCGCGCCTCCTTCAGGGAATCGTCTTCACTCTGAGTCAGACCCCCGCCTACGAGCCAACCAAAGACATTGCCGGCATTGTGAGCTCGGCGCCAGTTCTCACGGCTATCCAGCTCGGCCTGGCAGCCTGGTTCGGCGAGCACTATCTCTGCCCCCTGTTTGTGGCCGCCTCCCTAATGCTCCCGCCCGATTTTCGCCAGCGAATACGGACCTATTTCTCGGCTGCACCGGAGGCCAAGGCATCGCCACTCCCGCTGACCGGTCCGCAGGAGTTGATGCTGCAATACGTCCGCCGCCGGGGGAGCGTTGAGCTTCGCCAGTTGGAGAAAGCTTTCAAGAAGACGAGTGCGCTGGCGATAGCGGGTGGCCTAGTGCGGCGAGGTATGCTGCTCAAGACCAGCGACCTCGAGAGGCCGAAAGTCGGACCAAAGACCGTCTCTTATGTTCGCCTGATCGTTTCTCACGAGGAACTGGAGAGCCAGCTCGGTGAATTGCGGCGGTCGTCTGCCGCGCCGGCCGACGAAGGGGATGCAGCCCCCAAGCGGCGATGGGGGAAGAGAGATGCCCGTCTCGCCTTGGCGCTGGCGGCTCTGCGCGACGGCGGCGGCCGCCTGGCTCATACGGAGATGCGGAAGACGACGGGCGCTACCAGCGCCGACGTCGAATTCCTCGTTGGGCGTAGTCTGGTGGCGCTGGAGCAAGAGCAGGTTTTTCGGGATCCCCTCGCCGGCGGACAGGTGACTTCTTTGTCAGCAGCGGAGCCGGCCCTAACCGAGGCGCAGGAATCGATCTGGCGGGAGATCGAGGGTGGCATGGCCGGAGCGAGGGCTGGAAGCCGTGAATCTCCCCCCGTCTTTTTGCTCCACGGCATTACGGGTAGTGGGAAGACCGAGATCTACCTGCGGTCTCTCTCCCTCATTGCGAAAACCGGCCGCCAGGCCATCGTAATGGTTCCTGAGATATCCCTCACTCCCCAAACCATCGGGCGCTTTGTCGCGCGCTTTCCTGGCAAAGTGGCGGTCCTCCACAGCCGGCTATCGCCCGGACAGCTGTATGACGAGTGGCGGCGGATTAGGGACGGGGCGTTTGACGTGGTCATCGGCTCACGCAGCGCCATCTTTGCCCCGCTTCCGGACCTCGGGTTGGTCGTGCTGGACGAGGAGCACGAGTGGACTTACAAGCAGACCGAAGCCGAGCCGCGCTACCACACCCGCGACGTGGCGGTCAAACTGGCTAGCCTGGCTGGCGCCACGGTGATATTGGGCAGCGCCACCCCCGATATTGTAAGCTACTATCGGGCGCAGACGGGAGAGTACCGGCTGGTCGAGTTGGCCGAGAGGGTCACCTCTGCCGGCTGGGCCTCGGAGCCGGGGCCAAGCTCGCCCGGCCGGCTTTCCTCGGTGGAAGTGGTCGACCTCCGCCAGGAACTGCGCGCCGGCAACCGCAGTATCTTCAGCCGGTCGCTGCAAAATGCTACCAACGTGGCGCTGGCAGCCCGCGAGCAGGTGATCTTCTTCCTCAACCGGCGCGGCACCGCCACTTTCGTCAACTGCCGGGACTGCGGCTTTGTGCTCAAGTGCAAGCGCTGCGACGCCACGCTGACCTATCACGCGGCCGAGGACGATCTAGTCTGCCATCTTTGCAATCACCGGACCATCGCCCCGGATATCTGCCCCAACTGCCTAAGCCCGCGCATCCGCTATCTGGGGGTGGGAACCCAGAAGGTGGAGGAGGAGGCGAAGAAGACGTTTCCCGGGGCGAGGCTCCTCCGATGGGACCGGGATGCCGCCAGGCGTCGTGGCGCGCACGCGGACATCCTTGCCAAGTTCACGGCGCACGAAGCCGACATCCTCATCGGCACTCAGATGATCGCCAAAGGCCTAGACCTGCCGCAAGTAACATTGGTTGGCGTCATCTGCGCCGATATCGGCCTGCACCTGCCCGATTTCCGCGCCAGCGAGCACACCTTCCAGATCCTGACGCAGGTGGCGGGCCGGGCAGGCAGGGGGGTATTGCAGGGGAAAACCATCGTCCAGACTTACACGCCCGAGCACTACGCCGTCGTCGCCGCCAGCCAGCAGGACTACCGCGCCTTTTACGAGCGGGAGGTCGGCTTCCGGTCACAGCAGGAGAATCCGCCATTCAGCCGCCTGGCCAAGCTTCTGTACGCGGCGGTCAACAACGAAAAGTGTCGGAAGGAGGCGAACCGGGTTAGCAAGCAGTTGAGGGAGATCATTGCCGGCGAGGGGATCCGGGATTATTCTCTGGTTGGCCCCGCTCCCGCCTACATTAGCCGGCTGAGGGGCCGTTATCGTTGGCAGATCATTGTAAGAGGACCGGAGCCGGAGAGGCTGG
The DNA here is from genome assembly GCA_016190625.1 of Chloroflexota bacterium. Taxonomy (GTDB): domain Bacteria; phylum Chloroflexota; class Dehalococcoidia; order JACPQF01; family JACPQF01; genus JACPQF01. The sequence goes on from JACPQF010000096.1 coordinate 16,402, forward strand.
TCGGCGGCCTCGCCCTGCCGGGAGGCTGGAGCGTGGACGTGGACCCGGTGAGTCTGTTGTAAAAGTGAGTGCTCACACCAGCCCAGGGGTGCCCTCACCCTAACCCTCTCCCCCCGGAGAGAGGGAATTTGTCCTCAATCCGGCCGGATAAGTTATAACCCTTGAGGCTGCGGGGAGAGCGGCTGTTCCCTCTCCCTTTGGGAGAGGGTTAGGGTGAGGGCGCTTCCTCGCGTTGCTGGCGCTAGAGGCGCACTGGCACAACTGATGCCAAATTGCTTATAATTAGGTTGGACGTAGAGTTGTGGCAAGGGAGGCCCGTGACTTGGCAGTACGACCCATAAGAACCTACGGCGACCCAGTGCTCCGCCTGAAGGCGAAGCGGGTGGCGAAAATCGATAGCTCGATCCAGCATCTCATCGACGATATGATCGATACGATGCGGGCGGCGCCGGGAGTTGGCCTGGCTGCCAACCAAGTCGGGATTCCCCTGCGCGTCGCAGTCATCGAGATGCCGGAGCGCGAGGGGGTCATCACCCTCATTAACCCGGAGATCGTCAAACGCTTCGGCGAGCGCATCCTCGACGAGGGCTGCCTGAGCCTGCCTGGCTATGTGGGCGAGATCAAGCGGTCGGTGCGGGTGATAGTCAAGGCGCGCGACCGGAACGGGAAAGAGATCCGTCTGAAAGGCGAAGGACTGCTCGCTCAGGCTCTCGAGCACGAGATCGACCATCTGGATGGAGTGCTCTACGTCGACCATCTGGAAAGTCCCGATAAGCTTCACAAGCAGGAACGCCCGAGCCCGGAGGACACCCAGCAGGAGGAGGTGGCGAGCGAGATTGCCTGAGACCCAGCCCGAGCTCGGTTTCTCCTCGCCAGATGACGCCTCAGGCCCGCACACGGTCAGAGGTGTTTTTCTGTCGGCGCTGGCTGCTCCCGGCGCTGCGGCGCGGCTGCGCCAACTGGACGCCAGCGGCCTATTGACGCAGGTCATACCGGAGCTCGAGACCCTCAAGGGAGTGGCGCAGCCCAAAGAGCACCACTGGGACGTATTCGGACACTGCCTCGAGACCGTGGCCGCCGTGGAGTTCGTCGTCGAGCAGGCCGGCGGCGACTGGCCGGAGACCGGGCTCGACATTTATCTTTCGCAAGCCACCGACGGCGAACACAGCCGGCTCGTTCTCCTCAAACTCGCCGGCCTGTTACACGACGTTGCCAAGCCGCAGACCAAGTTCATCGAGCCTCAGGGCAAGATGCGCTTCTTCGGCCACTCCGAGTTGGGAGCGCAGACGGCACGCCGCGTTCTCGCTCGCCTGGGATTCTCTAGTAAAGCACAGCAGATGGTCGGACTCATGATTGAGCATCACCTAAGGCCTCCTATGCTGACGCTCGATCCGAAGCCTCCCACCGACCGGGCCATTCGCCGTTTCTTCCGCGACACCGCCGGCGTGGGGATCGAGACCTTCCTCCTGAACCTGTCCGACCACAAGGCCATGAGGGGCCCGATGTTGTCGCCAGAGGAATGGCAACAGCACATGGACCGGACGCGTGACATCCTGAGAAGGTATCTAGCCACACAGCAGGAGACAAAGATGGCGAAGCTGGTCGATGGCGACGAGATCATGAAAAGGTTTGGCCTGCAGCCGGGTCCCATTTTGGGCGAGCTTCTCGCCGCGGTACGCGAGGCACAGGGTAGAGGCGACGTAACCAGCAAGGAGGAGGCTATGGCGCTGGTGGACCGGATGTTCAGCCGGCCCTGACCCCTGTCCCCTGACCCCCATCTATGGTATGTATCTTGCATGTCAGCCTGTGAAATGCCGGGTCTGCCGCCGGGCGAGACCGGAAGGAGGGCTGATTATCTATGGAGAAAACGGGCAGGCAGCGAAGCCAACACGCCAACGATAAGGCTCTCGACCTCGCTATCATTCATCTAACGTTCGAAGGAATCCAGACCTTTGGCGGGGGAGTCGCCTCGGTGATCCGGGGGCACCTTGGAGCCTTGCCCCAGATTCACGCTAGACTGGCGCAGGAAGGCATCCGGGTCACACCCTATTTCGCCGAGATCGCCTATTCGGCAGACCACGAGCGCCGGGACCCCAAGTTCCAGGCGCAGGCCGAGGCTGCGATCAGCTCCATGGGAGGCAGGTTCGAGTATCTGGTCAACTATTCGCCGGGCGAGCTACCTCGCGGTCCTTGGGGGGTTCCCGACCTTGGCACCATCGATAACTGGAAAACGGCCAGCGCTTCCGGCGCCGCCTTCGCTTTGAATGTGGCGCGGCGGCACGAGGTGACGGTGATGTACGGGCACGACACGATCTTCGCCCTCGCGCCTCTCTATGCCACTCTTCAGGAGGTGGCATTCGGCGCCGACTTGACGGGAATCTACGTGATGCACGCCACGGCCCTGACCCACGAGCTGCCGCTGCCGAATCCCGAGCGTCTCATGGTCGAGAGCGCGGCCGTGCATTGGGCCAAGGTCACTCCCCGCTGCAAGCTGGGTTACATTAGCAAGTTCATGGCGCGCCACGTCGCCCTGGACTACGGCGCCAAACCGGAGCACCAGGTTCCCACCGGCAACGGCATCAATCCCCTCGATCTGATGTTCCGTCTGCGGACGAAAGATACCGTCGTCAAGAAGCTCGATGAATACGGTATCCCCACCGACCGGCCTCTCGTTTTCAGTTGGGGCAGAGCAGTTGAGTACAAGCGATACGACGTAGTGCTGCAGGCCGCGGCGAAGCTCAAGGGCCAGATTCACCCGGTGATAATGGTCACGCCCCGGTGGGACAAGCTCGTGGACCTCGATCGCCAGCTCGGCACCAACTGCACCTTTGTCTTCGCCTTCGACCCCGAGCTTGTGGCTTGCCTGCTCCAATGGGAAAGAACGGAGGCGGCCGCCAGCCTCGCCTATCTCGAGCCAGGTGGCTTGACGCCGATGGAGACGCGTATGCACGCCAGACGTAGCGGCGCACTGATGGTGGTTTCCGACACGGGCGGCCTCGTCGAGCAGATCGCCGATGGGGTGGACGGGTTTATCACCGCCCAGGACGACCCTGAGGATGTAGCCAGAGTCCTGAAACGGATTCTGGACATGCCGCGCTCGCAGAAGGACAAGATACGCAAGGCGGGATTGCAGACCGTTCTGAACAACTACACCTGGACCAGTCAGATTCTGAAGACCCTCTCAGCGGTGGTGCCGCAGGTCGATCGAACAGCCGATAGGGTGCGAGACCGAATAGTTCGCGAGGTGGCTGCCAAACTTCCAGTTTAGGCTCACATCTAAGACATGGATAGACTGCAGGCGATAGAGCTGGGGCCGATAAGGCACGAGAAGACCGAAACCGGCAACGCTCCCCTCTACTTTCTTTCTGGAAAGAAGATGTACGAGATCGGGGCCATGAGTGGTGAGTATCCACCACTCGGCTGGCGGCGCCCGGGATTCCTGGTGGGAAAGAGACTGGCGGAAATCGGTCCAGAAGATCGTCCTCAACTAGCTGCCCATTTGCTGGGCGAAATGGGCGGCGTCTGGTCTCACCCCATTAAAGTAGTCGAAAGCCTCTATTTCGGCATCATCGAGGAGGGACAGCAGACCTGGTCTCTGGTTGAGAGCAGGAAGTTTGTTAACCACTTTGCCTACGCCGATTTCCTTTTCGAGGTCGGGGGAATGTCGATCGACCGAAGGGATTTCATCGTCGAGGACGAGCCGGCCTTGTTTATCACCCTGTTCGTGCACAGCAATTTGGACAGGCCGGTCCGGCTGGGCGTTACCTTCAACGTCACGGTCAACCTTCGACCCAGTTGGTTCAGCGGCTGGCCCGAGGGCCCGGACGAGCTGCTCTATCGTGACGGCCTGATTGCCGCCTACGACACCAAGTGGCCGGATCACTGGGGGTTGGCTTTTGGGTCAGATGCGGTTCCGAGCGGGCACTCCTTTTCTTTGGCGCCGAACCACATCCATAAAGTGGGAACGCTGAGCTATCAGGTTCACGTCGAGGCTGGTGGCACAACTGAGCTTCACTTCCTGTTGGTCGCCGAGCACGAGCCGCCAGGCTATCCGGCGGCGGTACAGCGATTTCACAGACTGATGGACAAGAGGCAACAACTGTTTGTCGACAAAGTGGACCATTACGACCGGCGCGTCTTCGGTGGCACCACATTGGAGTGTTCGGACAAATGGTTCGCCGATGCGTTTCACATCGCCAAGGCCAATCTATTGTGGCTCATTTCCGAGCCCAGGCCCTATTTAGGGCAGTACCTCTATGGCGGCATCCCTGAGTACGTCCAACTCTTTGGCACGGATACCGAGTATGCCATTCCCGGCGTCGTAGGGGTGAACTTCCGCGAGGTCGCCAGAGAGAGTCTCCTCAGCCTCGCCCAGTACGCCGACATACTTTGTGGGCGGGTGCCCCATGAGGTGACCACCAACGGCCACATCTTTCACCCGGGGAACACCCAGGAGACCCCAGGATTTGCCATCGCCGCCTGGAATTACTTCAAATGGACGGGCGACTGGCTTTTCCTGGACAGGGTCTACCCACTATGCCATCAAGGAGTTTTGGACTACGTTCTGGCTCACTGGGATATGGACCTCGACTACTATCCCGACGGAAACTCGATGGTCGAGCGGCTGGGGATGGGCAGCGAGAAGCTCGACTCGGCCTGCTATTTCTGCAAAGCGATCTATTGTCTGGCGTCAATGGCCGAGGCGCTGGGGCATCCGGAAGAGCGCGACCGGCATCTGGAGCTCGCCAATGCCCTTAGGGCCGCCATCAACGTCGACTTCTGGCAGGAAGAGGAGTCGATGTGGGCGGATTCCATCACGGAGGAACACGCCCAGAAGTTGGATGGCCACTGGATCGTCGCCGTGCCGATGGAGACCGGCATTGCCGAGCCGGCGAAGGGCCTGCGGTCCCTCGATCGGATCGAGCGGGAGTGGGTGAACCAGTGGGGCATGGTCCACACGCGAGAGAAGGAGAACCTGGTTTGGACGCTTCCGACCGGCGTTCTGGCTTTGGCCGAGTTCAGGTACGGCAGAGGAGAGTTAGGAACGAAGCTTCTCGCCAGCATAACGAAAACCCTCAACCACGGCCCCCTAGGCACCTACAAGGAGCTGATTCCCGAGGGCCTGTGCTTTGTCCAGTTGTGGTCTCCGGCCATCTTCCTTCAGGGCACCATCGAGGGCATGTTTGGGGTGCAGCCGCGAGCCGATCTGGATCGCGCCGAGATCGTGCCGGCGATTCCGTCTGACTGGCAATTCGCGCAGTTGAACGGTCTGGTGATCGGCGAGCATGTGCTGGATATCCGCTTCGAGCGTGGCAAGACCAGGGAGTCACTGTCTGTGACCCACTCCTCGCAGGGCGCAAACTTCCACTGCAACATAGGGATCTTCTCCGAGGCAGACCTCACGCTGGCGCCAACGGTCGGTCGGCCGGTAGGCAGAGGAGAGGAGAAGCGGGGCCTCAAGCGCGTCCAGCTCTTCGAAGTCGAACTGGAACCGGGCCAGAGGCTCCTGCTAAAACGCACGGGGCGCCGGGTCATCCTCAGCCGCCAATCTGCATCCTGATCACTTGTTGCCAGGATTGGTGGCCGCCCAGGCCTGGCTGGCAGCAGGGGGATTGATCGGCGTGGTGACAGTGATGGCGCTGGCGCTGGCGTTGGCGACACCCTGCGTCGAGCGTGGCGGACAGCCATTGTCGGAGTCCTCGGCGCGGGCGAAGGCGACAGCCTGAGGAATGAAAGCCGCCGCAGCCACTAAGGCTATGACGAGGACACGGAAGAGCGAACGCTTCATTATGGCACCTCCTGGTCGATTGACCGCTAAGCTAGGCCCACTTCGCAGATTTGCCTCCCCCGCCTCGTCCTTCAACAGAAGGACCGCCTCACTCAGGTCTGTGGGGAACCTCCTAGCCGGGGGCCGATCCTTCTCCCCCTAAGTAGAGTATAAACCAGCACTGGAGCAGGTCAATAGCCCAATTGCCTACCTGATGGTCCTAAGCGAGATGATCTAGATCACAATCTATGTATCTTCCGAGCAATGGTCTTCGCTCTCTCGACCTGAGGTTGAGCATGCAGACGGCTGAAAATCGCCCTGGCCTCCGCTACAAGCGCTTTGGCCTTGGCGAGGTCGGCAGATAGTCCGCTTTCGGCGAGAAAGGTGGCCAGGTCGAGCTGTAATTGAGCCTTGCCGTAGGCATCTTCCAATCTGTCCATGCAGGCCTCTGCCCGCTCGAGATACTCGCCTGCTCTTTGGTGGTCCCCTCTGGCCAGCCAAACCCTGGCAAGAGCCCGGCTCGCGTTTCCGATTTCCTCGTAGCCGTCGGGCTGGGGGGCCAGGTCCAGCGACTCCACTGCTGCCTGTTCAGCCTCGTCGAGCAGGCCCTGATCGGCACAAGCGTCGGCTTTCAACCAGAGCAGCTCCGACAGTCCCGTCTTGTGGCCCAACTGGCGGAGGGCTTGCTCCGCCTCGGCAAAGGCCGCCATAGCTGCCGCTGATTCGCCCTGCTGCGCCTTCAACTCGGCCATCCTCATCGTGGCGCGGGCCGCATAGAACCGGTGTCCTATCTCTCGAGCCAGAGCGAGCGCCTCTGCCAGCAGCTCCTCAGCCTGGTCCAACTCGCCGCGGCGTAGCCCAAGCAGACCAAGGTTCAGGTCATTCTGAACGATGCCCTGCAGGTAGTGAATACTATGGCTTATCTCGAGGGAGCGAAGCCAATTCTCCCTCGCCTCCTCCCAGCGTCCGAGCGCCCAAAGGGCAGTACCCAGGTTGAGATAGTTCCATTCTTGCCGGTAAATATCCCCGCGCCCTATCCAAATTTGGAGCGCCCTCTCCGTAAGTTTTCGAGCGCCATCCCAGTCGCCCCGCAGAGACTGGATCTTGTAGAGGATGGTGCAAGCCTGAGCTATTTCTTCCTCGTCGCCCAACAATTCCGCGATTCCCAGGTCTCGCTCCGCGTGACTCAGGGCGAGGTCCATGTCGCCGCGACGGGTGTAGATGACCGCCAGTTGGCCGTGGAGGTAGGCGCTTTCGACCGTCTGCAACGCTCCTATTCCGGCCAGACCCTGCTGGAGCTGACGCAGCGCTTCATCATAATCACCCAGTCGCTCGTAGGCGGCCGATAGCTCTCCCCTGAGCTTCGCGACTCTGTTACCGGCAAGCGGCGCCTGCGATTCGATGTCGCGAATAGCCTGTTTGAAGGATTTGACTGCTACGCCGAATCGACCCAGAATAATGGCCATACGCCCCAGTCCCTCCATGATATCGGCCGAAAGCCCTGTTTTCAGGCCGTGCTTCTCGACCAACTCCCGCGCGGCGTCGAAATACCGGAATGCCTCTTCGCTAGCATAAACGGCGGCCGCCTGCCGTCCGGCCAAGACGCCATATTCCGCGGCTTTTTCCGGCCGACCCCCGCGCGAGTAGTGGTAGGCCAGCTCGCCGAAAGCCATCTCATTGTCAGCGTCGCAGCGCGCCTCCAGGGCCTGCGCCACCCGCCGATGGAGCAGGCGTTTTCGGGACGCCGGCAGGCCGGCATACAGGACCTCCCGAATTAGCCCGTGGCCAAAGTCAATCCCCCCGTCTTGGCCCTGCGACCGCTCCCGCAGCAGGCCCGAGGCGAGCGCCATATCGACGGTTGAGGCCAAACCGGCCTCTGGGCTAGATGAGGCCAATCTGAGCAAAGAAGGAGAGAAGGCTCGCCCGATGACCGCCGCCACGGCCAGAATCTCCCTCGCCGTACGGGAAAGATGACCCAATCGTCGTTCCACAATCTGTTTGACGCCGGGGCTGATCTGCAACTCTTGGGGAGCCGCGAACCGCCACCTGCCATCTTCTTTCACCAGTGAGCCGTCTTCCAACAAGTGCCTGATGGTCTCGACGATGAAGAACGGGTTTCCCTCTGTAGCGGCGTAGAGTTTTCCATGGAGCTCGCCAGTAATGGTGTCAGAGCCAAGGAGACATCTCATCAAAGAGCCGCTTTGCTCCGGCGAGAGCCCGGTCAGAGCAATTAGTCTGTGCAGTTGCTCGCTTTCCATCTGGCTCAGGAGATCGGCTAGCTGCGGGCTTACCTCGGCAGAGCGGTAGGTTCCTAAGATGAGGACCGGTAGGTCCAGGGTGTGCCTCCCAACATATCGCAGCATTTGGAGAGACGCGGTATCTGCCCATTGGAGATCGTCGATGAACAAGAGCACCGGCGACAACTGGCTGATGGCCGAGATGAGCTGGCGAACCGCTTCGAAAAGGCGCGTTCTTTCCTGGTCCAGACCGCCGGCGAGCTTCTTGGCGGAGAGTGGCTCGCCATAGACGCGGGCTAGCTCTGGCACGAGTGAGAGGAGTTCGACCTCATAGCCAGCGGTGGCCTGGCGAAGAACCTCGAGGTCTTGCCAGTTCAACCCGTTAGCGTAGTCCCTGATGGCGTCGGTAAACGGCTGGTACGGAGGGCGGCCTTCCTGCTGGTAGCAGGTGGCGGAAGCAACCTGAAAACGGTGAAGGCGGGCAAAGGCGACGGCCTCCAGAGCCAACCGCGTTTTGCCGATTCCCTGCTCACCGGCGAGAAGCACGAAGCGGCCCGGTCCACCCCGCGCCTGGCGGATAGTCTCCGTCAATAGCCTGAGCTCATGTTCCCGTCCGACCAACGGCGCGCCGGTAGCGATTGGGCGGCTTGCGGTTTGGCTGGCAGGCGCATCTTGCGGACGAACTGCCGATGCCAGCTCTCTTTGAATGGCACTCAGGCTGGCGATGAGGTCCTCCGCCGATGCGAAACGCCCAGAGGGGTCCTTGCGAAGCAGGCGCAGGATGACCTGCTCCAGCGACTGGGGAACAGCGGGGTTGATCCCCCGTGGCGATGGCGGCGCCTCGTTGAGATGCTGGTAAATTACAGACACGAAGTTGTCACCCGGGAACGGGCACTGGCCAGTTAGCATCTCGTAGAGCACCGCACCCAGAGAATAAAGGTCGGAGCGTGCGTCGATTCGGTGGCCAAGGGCCTGCTCCGGCGAGACGTAGGCGGCGGTTCCGACCAGCACCCCCGCTTCGCTGAGATCGAACTGGTCGCCCAGGCGGAGCGCCAGCCCGAGATCCATGACCTTGACGCGAAAACCCGGTCTCGTGTTGCCGGTCCTCGACACCATTAGATTGGCTGGCTTGATATCGCGGTGGATGATTCCCCGGCCGTGGGCGTGGGCGAGCGCGCTGCCGATTTGAACCGCTATCTCGATCGCCTCGGGAACGGCCAGGGGAAGAATCTGTCGAAGGGGCGTGCCGGAGAGGTACTCCATGATGATGAAGCTAAGGTCGCCGTCCTGTCCGGCGTCGTAAACCTCGACGATGTGGGGATGGTGGAGGACGAGCATGGCCTGGGCCTCGCGCTGAAACCGGGCCCAGGCGCCGCGGTAGCCGGCGAGGCCAGCGACCTTGATGGCGACAACGCGATTCTCCGCCAGATCGAAGGCCCTGTATACCGTGCCCATTGTGCCTTCGCCCAATCGCTCGTCAAGCCTGTAGCGGTCCCTAACAAGGCGACCCTCCACTTTCGCGCCCTCCTTGCCGGGCCATTCTAACATCAAGCTGGCCATGCTTCAACAGCGCGACAGGCGCAGGATCGGGCTTGACAAGGGTCAGAACGAGTTGTATCCTTGGCTACACCTGATCGTTGTGGAGGAGAGCAGAAGTGAGCTCTGCGAGTTGTGTACTGGTTGTGGATGATGACCAGAGCATTAGGGAATTTGTCAACTTGGCTTTGGGCGAAGAAGGCTATAGGGTGGTCAGCGCGGCTGATGGCGTTTCTGCTCTCGACGTGGTCAGGCAGGCGAGGCCCGATCTGATACTCCTCGACATGTGGATGCCGGACATGAATGGTTGGGAGTTTTGCCATGCCTACCTGCAGACCCCAGAGCCACACGCACCGATCATAGTCCTCACCGCCGGGCACCAAGCCGACGTCGATTCGGGCCAGTTGAAAGCATCTGCCTTCTTGGCCAAGCCCTTCGAATTAGACAGCTTGCTGAGTCTGGTCGAAAGGCACGTGCACCGGGGATGATCTGGTCCATGCGGGGCCAGCGGGCGCAAGAAAGCAGCTTGACTTCGGCCAAGGCATTTGGTACAATTCTTCTGGCGGCGAGGGCGGTTAGCTCAGTTGGTCAGAGTGCTGCGTTGACATCGCAGAGGTCACTGGTTCGAACCCAGTACCGCCCACCCTTCGACCGGCAAACAAGGCCGGCGTAATAGACGAGGCGTCGACTAGGACGAGTAGCTGAAATCAGGCTGCAGAGAATGGGGTGCGAGGATGTGAGCCCCTAGCCGAAGGTCAGCGAAAACCACCTACGAGCCTGATCCGGAAAGGGGAGGCGATTCCCCCAGTATGGACCTACGGAGGCACCCGTTAGCGGCCAGGAAAGCAGGCCGAGCCCTTGCGACTTGGCTGAAATTGGGGTGGAACCACGTGAGTTGTTGCCTCTCGTCCCGATGGGATGAGGGGCTTTTTTGTTGAGGCTAGGAAGGAGACCCGCATATGGCACAACGCAAACCGAGCACGGTGGAAACCAAGGACTATCTGGAGAGAATGCGCCATTCGGCTTCCCACATCATGGCGCAGGCGGTTAGCGATCTCTATCCGGGGACCAAGCTGGCTATTGGCCCGGCGATCGAGGACGGCTTCTACTACGACCTGGACGTGCCCCGCCCCATCACACCCGAGGACCTGGGCGCCATCGAAAAAAAGATGCGGGAGATCGTCAACGCCAACCTGCCCTTTGTCAGGGAAGAGGTCAGCAAGGACGAGGCCAAACAGATATTTTCCGGTCAGCAATACAAACTGGAGTTGATCGAGGAACTGCCGGAAGACAGCATCAGCACCTACCGCCAGGGAGAGTTCGTCGACCTGTGCCGTGGCCCTCACGTCGATTCCACGGGCGAGGTCAAGGCGTTCAAGCTACTCAGCGTGGCCGGAGCCTACTGGCGGGGCGACGAGCATAGTCCCATGCTCCAGCGCATCTATGGCACGGCTTTTCCCACGGATTCTGATCTCGAGGCGCACCTACAGAAGCTGGCCGAGGCGGTGAGGCGCGACCACCGGAGGTTGGGCAAGGACCTCGACATGTTCAGCGTTCACGACGAGATAGGACCAGGCCTCATCCTCTGGCATCCCCGGGGCGCGCGCGTTCGCACGCTAATCGAGGATTTCTGGCGGGCGGAACACGATAAGCGCGGGTACGAGCCGGTCTACACGCCACACATCGCCAGCGAACGGATATACGCCATCAGCGGCCATCTCGAGAATTACGCCGAGAACATGTACTCTCCCATGGACATCGACACCATGCCCTACCGCGTCAAGCCCATGAACTGTCCGGGCCACATCCTGATCTACAAGTCCCGCCTTCGCAGCTATCGTGAGCTGCCGATCCGGTATGCCGAGCTGGGCACGGTCTACCGCTACGAGAGAAGTGGCGTGCTCCATGGCATGCTGAGGGTCAGAGGCTTCACTCAGGACGATTCCCACATCTTCTGCACGCCGGAGCAGCTCACGGACGAGATCATCGGCGTGCTCGACCTGATGGACCATATGATGAAAACGTTCGGGTACACCTACTCGGCCTACCTGGCGACGCGTCCGGACAAACACCTCGGCACCGACGAAATGTGGGAGAGGGCAACGAACGGGCTGAGACAGGCCCTCCAGCGACGGGGCATGTCCTACGAGGTCGACCCGGGAGGCGGCGTCTTCTACGGACCCAAGATCGACATCAAGCTGTGGGACGCCCTGGGACGGGAGTGGCAAGGGCCCACCGTCCAACTGGACCTGAACCTCCCCGAGCGGTTCGACGTGAACTACATCGGCGCCGACGGCGCCGAGCACCGGGTGGTTATGATCCATCGTACCGTTCTCGGCTCGATGGAGCGCTTCATCGGCGGTCTGATCGAGCACTACGCCGGCGCCTTTCCCGTTTGGCTGGCTCCGACCCAGGCGACGGTGATCCCCATCGCCGACCGGCATCTGGACTTCGCCAAAGGGGTGGGCGATCGATTGCGAGCGGCAGGGCTGAGGGCGGAGGTCGACGCGAGGGCTGAGCGAATGGCGCTCAAGATCCGCGACGCTCAGCTCCAAAAGATCCCTTACATGCTGGTCGTGGGAGACCAGGAGGTGACTGCCAACTCCGTCTCCGTGCGGCTTCGCTCGGGAGAGAATCTGGGAGCCACGCCCGTAGACGAGTTCATCGCGATAGCGAAGAAAGCGGTCGAGGAGCGAGAGTAAGGTGAAAAGGCAAGAGGGGAAAAGGGATGGCTTGTCTTGGCTAAACTGGGCGTGGACAATGAGGCTTCAGCCGGTTGCCTCGGATGAACCTGGCGGCTCGACTAGCGCCACCGGCTAAAGCCTCGACGTCCTGGCCCGGTTTTAGGTAATGGAGCCAAGCCATCTCCATTCTTGCCCCTTTTTGCCTTTCCCCTTTTTCCCCTCGCTATCTATCCCGCCGGGATGAACTCCGGTGGCCTTACCGCCTTGAGGGCGATGGCCTCGGGAGCGCAATCCAGGGCGCAGACGCCGCAGCCGAAGCACTTGTCTTCATCCATGACTGCCTTGTATCTCCGGCTACCCTGCGGCTTGACCATCTCGATGGCGTCGAACTGGCAGCGGTCGTAGCAGTTCTGGCAGCCGTTGCAGAGGTCGTCGTCGATCCGGGCGACGTAGCGGCTCTTCTCCCAGCGATAGCTGATGGGCACGTCGTTGCGCGTCAGGCGATCCCAGTCGACGCAGCAGTCATAGCAGCAGCTACACAGCGTCCCGCCAACCATGTTGGTGGAGTTGGCCCAGGAATGGACAAGTCCGTCTTGCTCGGTCTCTTCGAGGATCTTGATGGCCTCGTCGTAGGTGAGCCGGCGGCCTGACCCCTTCGCCAACTGGTACTCGGCCCCCCGGCCAAACTGGAAACAGTTCCCTTCATGGGACTTCTCGCATGTATGTCCGACTGCGTCGGCCCGCTTGCGGCAGGAACAGGCGGCTATGGCAATGAGGCTGGCTTTTTTGAGAACCTCTCTGATATCGTCGGCAGGGATCATGTCGGGGTTGTTCTTGATGGCCTGATAGGCCGGCACGACGCGAGAGCGGGGTTTTCCGCCGGTCTCTTCCCAACGTTTGACGTAGGTCATGGCGTACTGTCGGTCGCCGCCACCTTCCCGGGAGAACGCTTCCCAGAGGTCGTAGAGCTTCTTGTTGGCCTTGTTGTCCATGAACAGATTGGACTGCGTGGCGTCGTGCAGTTGCACGATATTGCGGGCAAAGCGGGAGCCCTCCCGGGCGTTGAAGTCCCGGGGGAAAACCAGGCCCCGGAAAAACATGTCGTCGATCATCTTGCGGACGGCTGCCACGTCCATGCCTAGCTTGCTAGCGATCTCTTCCGTTGGCGCCGGAAGCTCGGCTGCCACTCGTACCTCGTCCGGTGTCATCAGATACTCGAGCAGACGAATAAAGTACGGGTTGTCCTGATTGTCGAACTTCTCCGCGATTGCCCTGTAAGCCTCGTTCGCTTCCACGATTTCGACCTCCTCCTCAATTGTCCCGTCCAGGACGGGAAAGGATCATAGACGACACCACATTCCTGCTGTCTTCGGGCACAGTCTAACCTATCCCCGGCTCTCAGTCAAGTAGTCATCCAAAATAACTTGAAAGCCGCCCTTCGTTCGACATCCTAGTAGCAATCGTGGTAAGATGACAGCGGGAGAGCGAACAGAGGAGGCGCTGCGAGAAGCCAAAACGTTGACAAGGAGACTCAAGAATGGCAGACCAAGGTAGAGTGAAGATTGAGCGCCTGACCACAGGCATACCCAGGCTCGACGACATTCTCGATGGGGGCTTCCCCCAAGGCTCTCTCAACATCATTGCCGGTGGGCCTGGGGTGGGAAAGAGCATCATGACGCTTCAAATGCTCTTCCACCAAGCGCGCCAGGAAAACAAGTCGGTCTATTTCGTCACTATCTCAGAACCATCGATCAAATTCATTCGCTACATGCACCAGTTTGACTTCTTCGACCAAAGCCTTTTCCCGGACAAAGTGGAGTTCTTCGATCTGAGCGCCGAGGCGAAAAGCCAGAACCCACTGGCGGCTATCGAGACCGTCCGGCGGGAAGTGACAGAGAAGGAGCACGCCATCGTCGCCATCGACTCCTTCAAAGCCTTGCGAGAGCGGTTTGCCGACGCCGCGGCAGCCAGATCGGCGTTTACGGGCTGGTCACCGAACTTGCCGTCTGGGGCGTTACTGCCTTTCTGGTTGGCGAGTACGACGACCAGGAAATAAAACATCTCCCCGAGTTCTTCTCTGCCGATGGCATCATAAGCCTCTCGGTCGCCTCCGAAGGCTTCCGCGCCGTTCGCCAGTTGGAGGTGCTCAAGCTGAGAGGGTCACGCTACGTCTCTGGCATCCACTTCTTCGATATCACGCCGGCGGGCATCGTCGTCTATCCGCGGATCACCGTTCCCCCCGAACATGAGGTCAAACAGGCGCGGACCGGGGCGCCGCGATCGTGCATGGGTGTGTCCGGCCTTGACGAGATGCTGGGTGGCGGGCTTCCTCCTCGCAGCACCACTTTGCTCCAGGGCGCGAGCGGCACCGGCAAGACGCTTCTAGCCCTGAGCTTTCTGGTCCAAGGGGCGCGGAAGGGCGAGCCCGGCCTGTTTTTGACCTTGGAAGAAGCGCGCGAGCAGCTTATCGAGGTGGGGGCCAGTCGAGGCTGGCCCCTCGATCAGCTCGACCAGCAGGGGCTTCTCCGGATCGTTTACTTCTCGCCAGTAGAGCTGGCTGCCGATGCCCTGCTTCAGAAAGCGAAGGACTTCATAGATGAAGTGGGGGTCAGGCGTGCTGCTATCGACTCACTCTCGTCCCTCGATCTAAGCCTGGGTTCGCATGGCCGTTTGCGGGAGTTGGCTTACGCCCTCGTCAAGACATTCAGAATGAAGGGCGTCACCACCATCCTGACCCATGAGGTATTGGAGCTGGTGGGCACAGGCCAGCTCTCGGGCTTTGGCTTCAGCTCCATCGTGGACAACATCATCCTGTTGCGGTACGTAGAGGTGGAAGCCCGCCTGACGCGCGCAGTCTCGGTGCTGAAGATGCGAGGGTCGGGCCACGATCACGTCTTGCGAGAAATGCAGATCACCGCCGACAGCATACGGGTCAAGGAAGCCTTCCAGCAGTTCCGAGGAGTGCTCACCGGCGTGCCCACACCTGCAGAGAGCGACGTCGGACCCCGACGACGTGGTCCTTCCTCGAGAAGGACTACTGATGGGGGCTGAGCGCCTGCTCAAGCGTAAAGTAAAACGTGCTGCCCTTGCCGCGCCCAGAGGGCACCCGGCTCTCGACCCAGATTCGCCCACCGTGCGCTTCCACCAGCATTTTGGCGATGTATAGACCCAAACCGAGGCCGTGTCGCCCTTCCGAACGCCCTTGGCTCTGTAGAAGCGCTCGAAGATGTGGGTGAGGTCACCCGCAGCTATGCCGGTTCCCTGGTCGGATACCGATATCCTTACTTCCTCATTTGTCTTCTCTGCCTCAACCAGGACCTCAGTCTCTGGCGGAGAGTACTTCAAGGCGTTGGTGAGCAGGTTCATGAAAATGCGCTCGAGGGCGTCCGGGTCGGCGCTGACCGGAGGCAGGTCTGGCGCGATGTCCAGTTTGACCCGCCCGATATCCATCGCAGCCCTGGCTCGCTCCAGCAGGTCGGACACGAACGCTCTCAGGTCCACAGGATTTCTCTCCAGCCTCAACTGCCCGGCCTCAAGGCGCGCCGACTCCACCATGTCCTGAATCATCGCGCCCATTCGCTTGGCGCCGGTGAGGATGGCCGCCGAGCTCTTGCGCAAGATGTCGGGCTTGTCCAAGGATCGCTGAATCATTTGCGCCTGCCCCTGAATTATCGTTAGCGGGGCGCGTAGGTCGTGAGAGACCATGCTTACGAAATTCTCCCTCGCCTGCTCCAACTCCCGCAGCTCGGTCACGTCACGGAAGGCGTTCATCGATAGCAGTATCTTGCCTCGGTCGTCTCGCACCGCGTTCCCGCTGAACGCAAGACGGCGCCGGGATCCATCGGGTCGCACGAGGATGACCTCCTGGTCAGTGAACCGCTCGCCACGCTGAGCCCGGTTGGTCGGATACTCCCCAGGGGCCAACGGCTGTCCTTCCGCGGAAGGATCAGGCTGCCGCAGGTCGAGCTGGCAGAAGTCCGCCACCGTCCACCCGTCCTCCTTCTCGGGCAATCGTAGGATCTCCCGGGCCACCGGATTCATCAGAGTTATGCGGCCGGTGGCGTCTACCACCACCACACCCTCTGTCAGGCTCTCCAGAAGAGCGACCATCTCCGTCGCCCGACGCTCAGCTTCCTCGGCTAATTCCTGCTGTCGGACACCGGCAAGTACCAGCCGCTGGTTGATCTCCCTTAGTTCGTCGAGCAGGCGTTCGCGCTCTCTTCCAGCCATATGGTCTACCTCATGGAGAGCCGGGGCGACTGCCAGTCGCCCCTACGGTTTGTAGCGCGATCAATACGTGTCACGCGTCTCGGTTATTCTCGTCCAGATGCCACTGCATAGGATTGTTCACGATGTATTGGCGAATGCTATCCAAATCCCCTTGGTCACGAATGACGTGTTCGAAGTGATTGCGTTGCCAAACAACTAGCCCCGAAATAGCAGATAGCTCCCTCATCCGTCGGCTGACCGCGGACTTGAAGCCGACGACGAATGATCCCAGAGATTTGCGCGCTACTCCTCGGGGAGGCGGCGCTGGAAATGGGACCGGTCCGTCAACTTGTAGGGCCCCGTCAACTTGTAGGGCCCTGTCTATTTGTAGGGCCCCGTCTATTTGTAGGGCCCCGTCTATTTGTAGGGGCGACTGGCAGTCGCCCTTCCCCGAGGTCCCGCTATTCTGCGGCTCCCCAATGATCACAATGCCATGTACGTGATTGGGCATGACCACGAATTGATCCAGGGGGATCTCGCGGCGAATCCCCGCCGACCTTGTCCATTCGTCGCGAACAATATCGCCGTAGGCACTGGTTTTCATCTGACCGTTTTCGATGTGGCCGAACAGGGATTGCCGTTCGTGGGTGCAGATGGTGATGAAATACGCCCCGGCCTGTGAGTAATCGTATCCCCGCAGGCGCGTGGAATGGCGCTGATGTTGCTCTGGATGATAGGTCATTTCTTCCAACCCATGATGTGCTTCAAGATCTCAAGGGCTTGGGCGACTGCCAGTCGCCTCTACTCATCCCTACTGCCCCAACGCCCTCACTGCGGATCGATAGATGGTCTTGCCTGCCTCCCCCTTCTTGATGGCGTAGTTGAGCGCCACTAGCCGGTCGAGAGAGCGCGTCAGGTCCTGGCGCCGCAGGCCCGTCGCCGCCGCCACCGCCTCGACCGTCCCCTCCTTCAGACCCGCTAGCGCCTGTAGCACGACGATCTCCTGGTCGGTCAGGCCAGGGTAGGCCGGCAGTCTCGCCGCACGCGGCTCGGGCACGCCGGTGATGATGCCCCGGTACTCCTTGAGGGCCTCGCCCACCACCATCCCCCGCGGGGTTATCTCGTAGGCTCGCATGTCCTTGCTATGGCCGCTGCTGCGCATCTTCACCACCGTGATCATCCGCCTGAGCTGCCCCTCGATCTCGACGTAGCGCATCAGAACGATGTCGTCGGCGAGGAAAGAGATGACGTGAGGGCTGAACCGCAACTCAGAGTAAGACTCGGTCACTTCCACCGTCATAAGCACCGTGATGCCCGTGCCGGTCAGCGCTCCTACCATCCTGTACATCGACTCCCGGAAATCCTCGCGGAAGGTGGGAGCCAGGGCCAGCTCGAAGCCTGACAGGGAATCGATGACCAGCCGTTTCGCTCCTATCTGCGCCACCACATCGCCGATCTCCTTGAGTGCTTCGTCCACGGAGAGGTCCAACGGGCGCAAATAGATCACCCTCAGCTTTCCCTCGCCGACCATCTTCGCCAGGTCGAAGCCAAGCGCTTTGGCCCGTCTCAAGTACTCCGGGGGATGCTCCTCGAAGATGGCGATGACGCCGGGTTCGCCCCGCCGCACTCCCTCGACGATGAACTGCGTGCCCAACACGGTCTTCCCCGCGCCGGAAGGGCCGGCCACGAGGACCGCATCCCGGCCGGAACACCGCCGCCCGTCATCTCGTCCAGACCGGCCACCCCCGTGGAGACCAGTGCTTTTGTCAGAGCGACCTCCCGTTCCTCCCTTCGCTTGAGCATACGGGGGAAGACCTGGAGACCATCCTCGGTGATCCGGAAGGTATGCAGGCCCGGCAGCGACGCCTGCCCCCGCATCTTCATCACCTGCAGCTTGCGCACGATGGAGTTGCGCTCCAAACTCTGATACAGCCAGATGATCCCGTCGGCCACCGTGAAAACCGGGTTGTCGCGGATCTCGCTTTCCACATATTCGCCCACCAGAAATGTGGTCGCCTGCCAGCTCGTAAGATAGAGCGCCAGGCGTTGCAGGAAGTGCTGCAGACCCATCTCCCCGGTCTCGATAGACGCCGCCGTCCGCACCACCGTGCGAAAGGAGTCCACCACCACGAGCCCCGGGGCGTATTGCTCGAGCTCTCGCACGATTCTCTCCAAGACCTTGCTCAGGTCCTTTTCCATGACCTCCTGGCTCAGGTTGATGAAGCGGATGACCGAGTCTAGTTTACTGGAGTCAAAGAAGGACATCTGCTGCTGGTAGCGCAGCATCTTGAGCGGCGGCTCGCCCAGCACCGTGAAGTAGAGCGCCGGTCGGTCGGGAGTGGCGTTGGCGAACAGGATTTGGTGGGCCAGGGTAGTTTTGCCCGTCCCCGGCGCGCCGGCGATCAGGTTGAACGAGTACTCGGGCAGTCCATCCCCGAGCACCGGGTCGAGGCCCGGCACACCCGTGGGCAGCTTCCTAATGCTTACTCTTCGTGATTCCGTCAATCCTTCACCTCCGTTGAGGCCGGACCCGTTCCGCCAACCTGAACATCCGGCCATATCTGAGCCATCTGGCGCTGGGCGATATCCTGGCCGACGAAGGTGCCCAGCAAAAAGATAAAGTTGGCGAGCAGTGCAGTCAGGCTGCGGCTTACCCCTGCCGGGTCTCGCCCTTTCACGCTCTCGTGCAGGCCCTTCAGACAGGCGCCGTCCTTGTGGGAAGGAATCGCCACCTCGACGCCGTCCAGGGCGCCCTTCTCCAGAGAAGGATCGACCTTGGCCAGGTGCAAGGCGCGGGCCATGAGAGCATTCACGCCAGCGGGGCCGATCAGGTCGGCCACCTGCTGGTGTATCTTCTGGCAAGCTCTCTCCGCCGCATCCGCCAGTACGCCAACGGAAGGACTCTCAACCCCTTTTGCCTCGTGCACAAGAAACCGTCGGGCCAGGTCGCGAAACTCGTCAGTGGGCTGTTGCATCAAGGATTCTCCTGCTGCCGACCTCCCGTCGTCCTTTTCACACGCATCTCGGAGGGCAGCCGGGCGATACCCGTGAGGATACCTTCGGCGCTCTCCATTCTTTCCAGAACCTTCATGCCCTTGTCGGTGATGACGTACTGCCGGATCGAGTGATCGTGGGCGCTGTCCCGCATCTTGAGGACGGAGAGAATACGAAATAGCTCGCCGCGAAACTCGACGTAGCGCATCAGCACCAGGTTCTCGGCTAGCCCGGCCAGTGGCGAACTCGAGAAATCCAATTCCGGCCCCACTATCTGGGGGATCTCCTTGACGATCAAAGAGGTCACGTTCCTGGCCCGCAGCGTTGCCGTCAGACAGGCCATGTAGCCGAACTGTCGCTTGTCGTCGACGAAGGCCTGCTGCAGCTCGTCGACGCCGTCCAGCGCCAGCCGGTGTGGGGCAAAGCTCTCGACGCGGCACAAGATCTCCCAGGTGACCTCGTCGAGGACCATGTCGACCGGGTCGCGATGCAGGATTTCCACTCTGCCATCCTCGATCGCCGCCGCCAGATCCATGCCGAGAAGGCGCGCCTTGTCGATCAACTGGCGGGGAGTCTCCCGAAACCCTACCAGGAGACTTTTCTGCCCCCGCCGGGCGCCCTCCAGGATGAACTGCAGGCAAGCCGTGGTCTTGCCCGTCCCTATCGATCCCGCCAGAACCGTGGCGCTGCCGCCAAGGAGGCCGCCCTCCATCATCCCGTCCAGCTCTGGCAGCCCCAGCGGTACCCTTTCGGCGCTAAGTCCGACATCCCGCAGCTCGCAGAGGGACTCGATCCGGGGAAAAACGGTGATGCCGTCGCCGTCGATGCGCATCGAGTGAAGCCCTAACAAGTTGGCGAGGCCGCGCATCTTGCTTGCCCTGATAGTGCGCACGGTCTGGGTGCCGATATCCAACTTCCCCATCTCCAGAATGCCGTCGGCCATGGTAAACTCGGCGTAGGGATGCTCGCCGGGGCGCTCTACCACGCTGCTCGTCACCACGGTGGTGGCGTTCAGAGCGGCGAGAGAAGGCCCCAGAGTGTACATGAACGTTCTCATCTCCGGCGCCTGGGGGTACAGGTCACGGATGGTCATTAGCCCATCGACGATGACAAGCGCGGCCTGGTGGTCCTTTGCCGCCTGGGTTAGCGCATTGGTAACCTGCGCCAGCCCCTGGACGATCAGGGGATACATGCTGAGGAGGAAGACTCGCTCCCCGACGACATCTTCGTCGAAGAAGGAGAAGGCCTTCATCCGCTGGATGAGTTTGGTCGGAGGTTCGGAGAGGGTGGAGACGTAGAGGACGTTATGGCCCAGCGATGCGGCGTGGAAGGCCATCTGCATGGTCAGCGTGGTCTTCCCGGAACCTGCCGGGCCGACCACCAGCAGCACGTCCCCTTCGGGGACCCCTCCCCCGAGGATAAGGTCGAGACTAGGGATGCCCGTCTCAAGCATGGGCGCACTTCCTTCTCATCCTACCCTGAAGAATAACCCTGCGTCGGAGTGCCCTCACCCTAACCCCAATGCCTTTCAAATAGCGTCTAGGACTGCCGTAGCACAACCATTTGCCGCACCAGCGCAGCCCCAATTTTACAGGACCTACGCGGTGCGTTTCGCGACGAAGACGGCCTGTGTCCCTCGTCCGTAGGGGCGAAGCATTGGCGCTGGGACTCGGACTGCCCTTCACGCCCGTTCGCCAGTGCTTCGCCCGCCCCGGTTCTGTTTTCTCACCAAGCCTGTTCAGCGCTAACAGGCCAGAGCCAACAGTTGACCGGGCGGGCGAAGCATTCGCAAATTCTATTGAGAGCTCCGAATGAACTGGTTCTGCGAATGCTTCGCCCCTACATGAGGACGCCAACTCGCCGCAAAAACAATGTGACTGCGTAGGTTCAGCCTTCTTCCAAGGCCTTGCGCAGTTCATTTGGCTAAGACTGCCACGGGGGTGGAATCGTTGCAGGAAAGGATGGGATTGCCGGAGCGCACGGTGGGTGCTGTAGAAAGGAGGCGTCCCCCCCC
>JACPQF010000098.1 GCA_016190625.1 Chloroflexota bacterium
CCCGCATGTATCGCGTCACCGCCCGTGGCTGGAGGCTAATGTCTGCCGCTCTCGGTTTCCGTTTCGAGGCATTCCCTCAGGCTGCTCTGGCAGCATGATTCTCGCGGACAACGCGAATGTTGAAAAGGAATAGTATAAGGGCTCGTGCGACTTCTGCTTATCATCACGGGCTGGCCACCCCTAGTGACCAAAGGAGCGGGTCGCAGAACGAATCCGGGCCTCACGGACCCTGGCCTTTGCTTCGCTATATCTTGCAGGGTTACGTCACGATCGCGGCTACCGAAGAACTGACCGCGATCCCAAAGACTCACCCTATCGATCACCTCGGAATCTCTCACGCCGAAATTGTTGATTTCATACTTGATAATGGTCTCTCGCGGGATGGTGGGATAATTCTTCTGCAGTTCGTCAATCCGAGTCATTGTGCGCTCCTCTCAACTTGGAATGTGTCAATCCTGGGCCATTGAGGCCATGCCACGGAAAGAATGGGCGAAAACTAGCCAATTTCAGCGTTGCGCTTCAACCGCCTCGCCGTTCAATAGGAGTTCGGCAGTGCCCCCATTGATTACGATCTTCGTGCCAAACGGCAGTGAGGAATCGACCAGTCGCCGGAGAATCTCCCGTGCCTTCGAGCCGGAAGGCGATGCGGGAAGACCGCGCGTGGCGAGGAAGAGTTCACCTTCTCCTCGACCTTGTACATTCAAGGCGATCGGCTGGAAGGACACCGACTCTAAAATCCTACCCCGAAAACTGACGTGAGCGACGACGCTCTCCCACACATTTGGCTCAAAGTATTCCAAAGGATCGATCGCCAACGGCAGTTGAAAGATAAAGTTTCCCATATCGTAAAATATAGGACGGCCTCGATAGATCTCCACGCCTTGCACGAGTGGGGCGCCGTGCGACACCACGATGTCTGCACCAGCATCGATCTCAGCGTGCGCCCATCTCTTCATCCAGTTAGGCGGGACGAGGCGTTCAGGCAGCCGCTCTTTCATCATTGTCACGAATTCTTTGTCGAAAGCGTGATTGTGGTGGCAGGCAATGACGAGGTCTGCATGCTTCGCGGCTTCACTGATGCTCCGAAGGGTCAGTCGAGCTACCTCCTCATTCGGGCGACCGGCATGGACGTTCGGCGTTCCGCCCTCTAAACGGATTTCGTTCAAGCCTGGTCCAGATTCTGTCGCGGGGGCTCCCGGCTGGATGCGACCAGACGCCATCGAAACAATCGCGACCGTGCGGTTTGCCGTGCGAAGGTAACCTGGAGCAAGGGCTTCGTCCAAGTTCTCGCCGATGCCGGCATACACCAGCTTTCGAGATCTCATCCCCCGGACTGTGTTCAAGATGCCTGTCCTGCCTAGATCGAACGCATGATTATTGGACGCGGCAAGCAGGTTGAAACCCAGTTCCTCGAGCGCATCTAAAGCTTCCGGCGGCGCATAGATGCCTCTTGCCCGACCAAGGTCCGCGAGCGAGTCCGCCTTCTCCCTGATGGTCGCTTCGAAGTTCGTGAACACCACGTCACCCTGCAGAAGTGGGCGGATCGACTTCACGGCCGTGGGTGTTTCCACGCGGATGTCCGATTGAATCAACGACTGCCCAGTCAAAACTATGCTTAGGCTCGGCTGCTCTAACGATTGATCAATCCGGCCATTAAGGCCATGCCGTGGCCCACTAGTCATGCCCGATCACCTCCGAGATTCTCTCCCTTATGAACGCGATGGCCTTCTCTGGCGGGCTCGAGGTAGGGAACACCCCGGCCACCCCGATTTCCTTCAACTCGGGGATATCCCTAACAGGAATCGTCCCGCCGAATAGCACGAGAACATCGTCTCGCACTCCTTGCGCACTTAGCTCCTCGAAAAGCCGGCGTGCTGTGACTAGGTGGGTTCCTGATAGTATGCTCACCGCTATTACCTGTGCGTCCTCCTGCAGAGCCGCCGCTACAATATCCTGTGGCGATTGATGCAGGCCAGTGTAGATTACCTCCATGCCCGCATCCCTCAGCTTCCGGGCGATCAGCTTTGCCCCTAGATCATGACCGTCCAAACCGGGTTTTGCCACAAGGACTCTTGTTTTCCGGTTATTCATTCTTTTCCCCCGGTTACCTATATTACAAGGGTTTCCTTGTAGGCTCCCCAAGCTTCCTTCAGCGCCCCAGCCATCTCGCCCACCGAGGCATTGGCCTTGGCAGCGTCGATGAGGCCAGGCATCAGATTCTCATCTGTCACCGCAGCCGCACGCAGCTTGCGTAAGCACTCCGCCACTCTCCCATTGTCCCTCTCCGCTTTCACCTTCCTGAGGCTACGGATATGGCGACTTACCTCATCCTTATCCGTGCTGTGAAGGGCTATCCTCTCCTCGACTGGAATGTCATCCTCGACCCTATACTTGTTCTTTCTCACTACCACTCTCTGTCCCGAAGCGATCTGATCCTGAATCTTGCAGAAGTAGTCGAGGATGTCTTGCTGCATGAATCCTCTTTCAATCGCCTTGATCGCACCGCCGAGCCGGTTCACAGCCTCCATCTTCTCTCTTATCTTCTCTTCCATCTTGTTGGTCAAGACTTCCATGTAGTACGACCCACCCAAGGGGTCGACGGTCTTGGTGATATTGGACTCCTCGGCGATGATCTGCATTGTACCCAGCGCCAGCCGCTGCGATTTCTCGGTGGGAATGGCGTAGGCCTCATCGTAGCCCGGATTGGGCATTCCTTGAGCACCGCCAAGCGCTCCCGCCAGAACCGCTAGCGCTCCCCTGACGAGGTTAAGTTCTGGCTCTTCGGGATATAGATAGAGGGGATTAGCCATGGCAGTGAAACGGAACATCATGGACGCTGGCTTCGTCGCCCCGTACTCCTCTTTCATCAGCTTCGCCCATAAGCGTCTTGCCGCACGGTACTTGGCCGTCTCCTCGAAGAGGTGATGGCTATTAGAGCAGAAGAAGGAGAACTTGGAGGCCACTTCGTCTACGTCCAGCCCACGCCTAAGCGACTCGTCGAGGAGGCAGAGGGCATTGGAGAACACGAAACCTATCTCCTGAGCCATGGACGACCCACCCTCGCTCAGGTTCACTCCTTTCAGGTTGACCGGGTAGAACTTTGGCATGTTCCTGACGCCGTACTCTATGAGGTCCGTTGCCAGCCGAACGCCGTGCTTGATCGGGAAAATGGTAGTCCCTTTCGAGACGGCGGTGCAGAGGGGGTCGTTCGAGATAGAGCCACGTAGCTTGTCCGGGGACAGGCCGCGCCTTTCGGCCGTGGCAATGTGAATGGCCATGATGATGGCTGCGCCGGTCTCTATGTTGGAGTTGAAGTGCATGTCCATCGGCAAGTCGGCCCAGAGGGCCTCCCAATCTCTGACGGTGTCTATCGGTATCCCGAGCCTGCCGGTCTCATCCTCGGCCATGGGGTCGTCCGAGTCCAATCCCATATGGGTGGGCAGGTCGTAGACGATGTTGAAACTCCTTTGACCAGCCTTGTAGAGGAACTTCCATCGTTCGTTGGTCTTCTCAGGGCTATCGAAGCCCGTGAACAGCGCGTATCGCCACGGCTGGTGGCGAGACATTTCGGGGTAGATGCCTCGGGTAAAGGGATAGGCTCCGGGAAAGCCGAGGTCTCTGAGGTAGTCAAAGCCTTCGAGGTCGGCTGGGGCATGCACGGCATCCACGTCGATCTCCAGGTCGGTGGTGACCTTCGGAGACTTAGCCACCCCAAATTCTTCAGACCACTCGCTCTTACGGCGCTGTATTAATTCGAATTCATCATCCATAAGATTGAGTGCCTCCAGCATAAGTAGTGGGGCGCGACTATTCTAGCCGCTACGCATCTTACCACATAGCGTCAAGCTTGCTCAATGCGTTTTCGTCACACCCGCTCTCTCTGGCAGACGTGTGCTTAGAGTGTCGCACGTTGCTTGATAGTAGCAGAGGCTTCGCCCGAAGTCAATCCGCCAATTGATCAATGATGATCTAATTCCTCGGGAGGATGAGATTGGGACTCGATAACTAACCGCGGCGGATTTGGGCAACTTCGATTGGCCCTTCGGAGGCGTTCGCCGCAAATTGTTCACATTCTGTAACAACTGACAAGCTGCAATGTGTGTCAGGGTCTGTTCATTGTCACCCTGAGTATCCCAGGGTTCCCCGAACCCTGTGCCAAGCACAGAAACTTGAAGTTTCTGAACAGCCGCAGCGAAGGGTCTGAAGGAGTGGGGGCCTCCCCCCGCCAGATGCTTCGCTGCGGCTCAGCATGACAGCAAAGGCCCGACAATGAAAAGGCCCTTCATTGTGTGTGCGGTAGGGTAGATTGCGGCAGCAAATTAGGATATAATTGGTGAGGCTAAAGTTTTCGACTCGGCGCGGGCTCATGTGGCTCACTCTTACCTGGGAGGTGGCTGAGGTTGGATCAGCCCCTTGGAGACCGTAAGATCTATCCTGCACTCCGAAGACCTTCCCGCCAGGGAGCGTCTACAACCTTGGTCGGCCGCGACGATGAGCAACGCCGCCTCGCCGCGGCGCTGGACTCCGCTGCTGATGGGCAGGGTGGCACCGTCTTCCTAACTGGGCAACCGGGCATCGGTAAGACCCGAATGGCGCGTGAGGCTCTTGCTCTGGCGGGAGAGCGTGGCTTTACAGTACTGGAAGGACGTGCCTTCCCGCTGGAGACGGGATTGGCTTACGCCCCCCTCATCGACGCCTTCGCTCTCCTGCTGCGCAATCTCCCATCTTCCAGCTTGCAGACTCTGGTTGACGGCCTGACTGACCTAGGACGCATGTTCGTCGACCTTCGCATTCCCGCGCCATCCTTTCCGGAAGGGCCAGGGGACCCCGCTCTCGAGAAAACCCGCCTCTTCGAGGCTATGTCTCGCCTCGTGGAACGCCTAACCGTGACGGCGCCAGTTGCTCTCTTGATAGATGACGTGCAATGGGCCGACCCTGCCTCGCTCGAAATGCTGCATTATCTTGCACGCGGCCTGCCAGACCGACGAGCGCTTTTGCTTGCGACGTTTGTTGATGAAGCGTGGGATAGTAGCCCGGGCCTGCGTAGTCTGGTGGAGTCGCTGGAACGTGAGGGACTATCGGAGGAGATTGTCTTGTCCAGCCTTGAGCCGGCCGCCGTTGAGGCGATGATGAGAGGGATTCTCGACGGGTGCGGGCCCGGAGGGCACCCCGGCGCGGTGCCCGGCGAGCTGGTCTCCCTCCTAAATGCCCGCGCTAGGGGGACGCCCCTCTTCGTCGAGGCTCTCATCGCTGCCTTCAAAGACTCTGGCGGTCTTGTCTATCGAGATGGGGCCTGGCACCTTGACCCAGAACGAGCCGGGGCCCTACCCCGCAGCATCAGACGACTCATTCTCAAACGCCTTCATATATTGACCCCCACCGAGCGTCGTGTCCTGGACCTGATCTCCATCATGGGAGATGCGGCCCCACATACCATCCTTCGGGCCTCGAGCGGCTTGGAAGAAGATGTTCTCCTCGACGCCGTGGGCCATTTGCGAGCGATAGGGTTGGTGGCCGAAGGGGTGGACCGGTCAGAGGTAGCCTATAGTATCGTCCATCCCCTCGTTCAGGAGGTGGCCTATTCCGAGCTGCCCGAGATGACGCGCCGGCGTGCTCATGTTGCGGTGATCAAGGCTATCGAGCGATGTCAAGCAGGCGATTTGCTGACGGCCTCTGGAGAGACGATAGCTCGTCTTGCCCACCACTATCGAGGCGCCGGACCCGAGGCAGATCGCGACCGCGCTCTGGCAGCCCTCATGGCTGCCGGGGAGCAAGCGCTAGTTGTGTATGCCAACGAGGAAGCGGCACGGCACTTCATCAAGGCCCTGGCCATGGTCCGCGAAGGTGGACATGTCATGGGTGTCGCAGGCTCCGACGAGCCAATACTACCGTGGCTTCTCGAGCGATTAGGGGAGGCGTGGGACCGAGTCGGTGACGGAAGCGCTGCCATTACCGTATGGAGCAAGGCGTTGGCCGAACGAGAGCGAGTTGGTCCAACCGAGGAAAGGGCAGTCGCCGTCGCTCGTCTTCATCGTAGGCTAGCTTTGGCGGAGAACGACCGCGGCCACCTCGGCCTTGCGGAGGCTCACCTTAAGGACGGCTTGGCAGCATTGCCTGGTCCTGAGCCGTGTCAGGAGCTAGCCGACCTATACTTTGCCCGCTATTACATTCTCGGTCGGCTTGGAGACATACCAGGTGCCGTACAGACAGCTGAGAAGCTTCTAACGGTGGCTGGTCAGTTGGGATCGCCTGGAGCAGAAGCCGAAGCAAATCTGGCTGCCTCAATCTCCTGCCTGTGGCAGGGCGACATCTCACGAGCTCGCGAACGCGCCCTTCATGCTCTCGCCGTCGGCAGGATAGCGCACGAACTTGCGATTTGCTGCCGAGCACACAGACACCTGACATCCATTGAGATGCGCTATGGCGACCACCACCTCGGACGCCGTCACGCGGAAAACGGCGTGGCTGTTGCACAGCAACTAGGGGCGCCAACCGACGAGGCCCTACTTCGTGCCCGGTTGGCCTGCGCCAGTTTCATGGCCGGCGACTGGGACGAAGCGCGACGGAGTAGCAGGGAGGCGGTGGAACTGGCGCGACGAGTCGGACAGCCCCGTGCTATAGCCCGTTCTCTGGCAGAACGGGCTATGATCCTGGCCTTGCAGGGAGATCTAGCCGAAGTTGAGGCCTGTATTTCTGAAGTTAGGGTGGTTTTCGGTGGCGGACCACCGATCGATAGAACCATTTACGGTCTTGTCGATATTGCCGAGACGGCCTGCGCTCTCGGGCGCGGGCAGGCCAAGCATGCCTTGAGTATTGCGCAAGGCTTCGTTCGCCAGGCGCCAGGGGCGCCGTTGCCAACTGGCCTACCTATGGCCTTCATGCCGATTGGCTACACGCTGCTAGCCGAAGCACAAGCAGCAGCGGGCGATACGGCAGGTGCTTTGAAAACGGCTGGCTCTCTCCTCACACTGGGGCCATCGGGCGCACCTTATCTGGAAGCTCTCGCCTCTCGGGCTGAGGGTCTGGCCCGGCAGGCGCTGGGGCAATGGGAGGCGGCCATAGCTAGCTTCTCCCGAGCGCATGAGAAGTTCACCTCCGTCGAAATGCCGTTCGAGGCTGCCAAGACTCTTCTGGAGCAAGCAGCAGTGTCCAGAGCTGTGCGCCCAGAGCTAGCGGTGAGGATGGCGCAGGATAGCCTGGCCGTATTCGAGCGCCTCGACGCTCAATGCTATGTCGAACGCGCTCGCCGGCTACTGCGGGGATTAGGTATAACAACTCTTGCCACCCGTCGCCCGCGTCTCGGCAAGGCCTCGGTGAGCGGGCGTGAGCTCGAGATAGCGCGGCTCGTGGCCGAGGGTTTGTCCAACTCTGAGATTGCCAAGCGACTGACCCTGAGCCCGTTCACGGTAACTTCCCACCTCCATCGCATATACACCCGCCTTGGCATCGGCTCACGTGCAGCTCTCGCCAGGCTGGTTATTCAATCCGGAATGCTTTCAACGCGCTGAGAGATTAGATCATCATTGGATCAATTGGTGGATTGACTTGGGGCGAGGCTCCTGTTACCATCAAGCAACGTATGACAACTGGATGCACATCGGTTTGGCGAACGCGCTTTGGCCAAGCTTGAAGCGATGATACGGTAGTTAGAGACGAAGAAAAGGAGGATGAGATGGATTTCGGCATTCCGGAAGAAGAAAAGATGATTGTGGAGGGGCTGCAACGGTTCAACGATCAGGTGTCTGTGCCGCTGGAGAAGGCGCATCATGAGCTGTTCAACAATGGCCGCTACACCTACGACGAAGACGGGCGTGAGGTGCCGAAGGTTCAGGAGCTCAAGCGTCAGGTTAGGATGGAGGCGGCCAAAGCTGGCTACTATACCATCATCCTTCCCAAGGAATTGGGTGGCGGAGGCCGCGGGGCCCTTACGACCTTCAACGTCTGGGAACTTCTAAACTCTGCCTATGGACCGGAGTACGAGTTGCCCCACTTGAGCGTTTCGCACTGGGCCCAAGGTCCGGGTCCCTTTCTGCTCGGACTCAAAGACCCCTATCGCAGCGAGATTCTTCCCTCCCTCAGCTCCGGCGAAAAGTCGGCTGCCTTCTGCTTGACAGAACCGGACGCCGGGTCTGACGCCTGGAATATGAAGACTTGCGCTGTTCGCGACGGCGACGATTGGGTGATCAACGGGACCAAGCAGTGGATGGGCAACGGCCCCTATGCGGACTACCTCATCGTCTTCGCCATCACCAACCCCGAGCTGGCGGCGGCGCGCCGGGGCGGGATCAGTTGTTTCTTCGTAGATGCCAAGTCGCCCGGCTTTTCCACCAGCGTCATTCGCATCTGGAACTTGATCGGTGGCATCCATGGAATCCTCTCCTTCTCCGACGTACGCGTGCCGCACAGCCACCTGGTCGGCGAGCTGGGGCAGGGATTTCGGCAGGCCATTTCCCAAGTTTCTATCGGCAGGCTGATGAATACCGCCCGGTGCGTTGGCTTGTCGCAGTGGGCGCTCAGGAAGGCGACGAAGTACAGCCAGGAGAGAATCGCCTTCAACGCGCCGATCTCCGCCAACCAGGGTATCTCCTTCCAGTTGGCCGATTGCGCCATCGAGCTCTACGCCGCTAAGTGCATGGGCCTTCATCTTGCCTACCTCATCGACAAGGGCGAACGGGCGGTGAAAGAGACCGCCATGGCGAAGGCCTATTCCACGGAGGCGTGCTTCCGCATCTTCGACCGGGCCATCCAGGTCTTCGGCGGCATGGGTGTCACCAATGAGGTCGGCCTCTTTAAAGGGATGGCCGTTGCGAGAACCACACGCATCGCCGATGGGGCCAGCGAGATCCTCCGCCGGACGATCGCGCAGGAGCTCTTTCGGGGGAACCTCGACTAGCAGACTTGGCAGGTCGATCAGAGGACCAGGCTATTGGTGCCTCCGGCAAATCACATGAAATGAAGGAGTTGCTACGAATGAGCGTATGGCCAATGAGGGACCAAACCGCTATCGTCGGCATCGGCGAGACAGAGTACACGAAATGGGGCCAGACAAGGCGCAGCGAATTTCAACTGGCCTGCGAGGCGATTCTCAAAGCCATTGAAGATGCTGGACTCAACGTGAAGGACATCGATGGCCTCTGCTCCTATGCAGGAGACCGAAACGAGCCATCCCTACTCGCCACAGCTCTGGGCATTCCCCAGCTACGCTTCTCCAACATGCTCTGGGGAGGCGGCGGCGGTGGCGGGAGCGGAGCTGTGCACAACGCCTGTATGGCCGTATTCTCTGGCTCAGCTAATCATGTAGTGGCCTTCCGGGCTTTGGCTCAGGGGCAATTCGGGCGCTTCGGCCAAAGCCGGACAGGCCAGAAGGTTAGCGGTGGTCAGGCCTACGGTGCGCCTTTCGGCTTGATGACCCCGGCTCAGCGCTTTGCCCTGCAGACGCGACGTCATATGCATCTCTACGGCACTACCAGCCGGCAGCTCGGAGCAGTGGCAGTAGCCTGCCGCAAACACGCTCAACATAACCCTCGGGCCATCATGTACGGTCGCCCCATGACTCTTGAAGATCATCAGAACTCTCGCATGATCGTCGACCCCTTCCGCCTCTACGACTGCTGCCTCGAGTCGGATGGGGCCGCGGCCGCGGTTATCACCTCGGCTGAGAGGGCAAAAAACTGTAAGCAGCGCCCGGTTTACATCATGGGCGTCTCCCAGGGTACCGGTTTCCAGCAGGGATCTTTTGCAGACAAGTCGAAGTTCGATACGGCGAACTTCGAGGAGGTAGCCAAGGACCTATACGAGCGGGCCGGCGTGACGCCACGGGATATCGACGTGGCCCAGATCTACGAGAACTTCACAGGCATGGTTATTATGTCCATCGAGAACCACGGCTTCTGCAAGAAGGGAGAAGGCGGACCTTTTGTGGAGGGCGGACGCATAGAATGGCCCGATGGAGAGTTGCCAATCAACACCAGCGGGGGGAATCTCTCGGAGGCCTACACCCATGGATTCGAGCTGGTAACGGAGGCGGTCAGGCAGATGAGAGGAACGTCGACGTGCCAGGTCAAGGATGCTGAGATCTGCCTGGTAGCCAGCGGGCCCGGCGTGACGCCGGTGAGCGATATGATACTGAGGAGGTAGACGAGAAATGCCCTACTTGCCCGCGGAAATACCCCTTCCCCAGCCCACGGTGGATGATGCGCCTTTTTGGGAGGCCTGCAAGAGGCAGGAGTTGGTCATCCAGCGTTGCAAGAACTGCGGCACATTCCGACACATGCCAATGCCCGTTTGTTATAACTGCCAGTCCTTCGACTTCGAGTGGGCGAAGGTGAGTGGAGAGGGGACTGTTTACAGCTACGCGAACGTGACCTATCCGACTCACCCGGCACTGAAAGACCGCGTGCCGTTCAACATCGTGGTTGTGGAGCTCCCGGACGCTGGCAACGTGAGGATGACCAGCAATGTCGTTGACACGCCTTTCGAGGAGCTCTACATAGGCATGCCCGTCGAAGTCGTATTCGAAGAGGTTACTGAACAGATAACCCTTCCCCGCTTCAAACGGGCGCAAACCTAGATACTTGGATTGACTTGGGGCGAAGCCTCTGCTACAATCAAGCAACGTACGACACTCCAAGCACAAATCTGCCTGGAGAGAGCGGGTGTGACGAAGAAGCTTTGAGCGAGCTTGAAGCGACGACGCCAAAGCGAGTTGCGCTGCCCCCGAGAGACAATGATGCCTCAGATTCTCCAAGTCGGACGAGGGCCGAAGACGACCCCCAGAAGCCTCAATGTTATAGCGACCAGATAGCTCAGTTCTTTGATTCCCTGAAGTCGCCAGCAGAAAAAGGTCAGTAGGGCAAGATTCGGCAGACGAGTACTGGGAGTACTACCGGGTCGCCACGGATCCGGGCATGTACATGAAGCTTTCGGAGGCGAGGAGACAGTTGGGAGGATACTGGCGGAGGAGACCCCTGAGCTGCCGGTTAGCTTACAGAGAGAAGGAAGGATATGCAGTACGATCCGGTGACCCTGAATATCATCTGGAACAGACTGATCTCGATCTGTGATGAAGCGGAGACCGGGGTGATCAGGACGGCCTTCTCCCCTGTCATCAGAGAGTCGAGGGATATGTGCTGTTGCCTGGTTGACCCTAAGGGTGACTCCTTTGCTCAGGGCTCCCTCGGTATTGCCGTCTTCGCCGGCTGCACACCGCTCATTGCTAAGGAAGTTTTGCGAAGAGTCCCAGCGGAGACGCTGGAACCAGGGGATATCGTCATCAACAACGATCCATGGGAGAACTCCGGCCACCTTTACGATGTCTTCGCCTTGGAACCCATTTTCTACAGGGGCAAGCTGGTGGCGTTGGCTGGCAGTATCGTCCACTGGCCTGACATCGGTGGCCGTGGCCTGACGGCAGATAACCGCTCCATCTTCGAGGAAGGCCTTCTCTTGCGGTCGGTCAAGATCGCCAGGAAAGGGCAGTTCAACGAGGAGGTGCTGCAGATCATTCGGGATAACGTGCGCTATCCCGACGACGTGATGTGGGACTTCAATTCCCAGCTTGTGGGTAACAACCTGATGAGGAACAAGCTGATAGAGTTGATTGAAACGCAGGGAATCGAGGATTTCGGGACGTTGTCGGAGACCATTCTCGCCCGCTCGGAAGGGGCGATGCGGGAGACCATAGCCAAGATACCGGATGGGGACTATGAAGGAGAGACTCAGGGATTCGGCATTGATGGAGACTTTACCGCCAAGGCGAGGGTAAGCGTTCGGGGCACAGACATACATGTTGACTACACTGGCACCTCTTCGCAAAGCGAGTGGGCCATCAACTCTATGCCCCAGTACAGCAAGGCTCAGACCCTCATCGGCATCAAGGCGCTAGTGGCTCCCCATTTGCCAAACAACAGTGGGCAGGCGCGGCCGGTGACAGTGACAATGCCCTTGGGAACCATAGTGAACCCGAGGCCACGGTCGGTTGGCGCTGCCTGTCGCCATATATTGGGTGACTTGTGCATCTATGCCGTATACGGGGCGCTGGCCCAAGGCCTTCCAGAGCGGATGCAGGCGGAAACCCGTGCGGGCGTCGGGGCGTTCGGGGTACAGGGCATCGACGATAATGGCAGGTTGTTCCATGCTCTGCTGCACCACACCTCTGGCATGGGCGGCCGGTACAATGGCGATGGTCCAGGTAGCGTTGCTTGGCCTCCCAACATGGCAAATTCTCCCACGGAGATTCAGGAGTATGTTGCGCCTGCCCTCCTAGTCGAGAGGCTTCAGATGAGAACTGATTCAGGTGGGCCGGGGAAGTATCGAGGGGGATGTGGTGCAGAGTATGATGTGAGGATCATGGGCAAGGCATCTCTGGCATGCTTCCCGAAGATGAAGGGAATCATGCCAGAGGCGCGTGGTTTACTAGGCGGCCATCCAGGTGCAGCAGGCGGTGTTGCCATCAATGGGACCCCACTTCCAGACATGAGAGCCTTTGACGTGAGAGGTGGCGACCTAATCAGCGTAAAGATGTATGGCGGAGGGGGCGTCGGTGACCCCTTGGAGCGAGACCCGGCGTTGGTGCTAGAGGATGCCGTTTCGGGGCTGGTTTCGCCAGAGCAAGCGGCCGCGAGCTACGGTGTAGTGCTAGATATGGCGGCGGAAAGGGTGGACTGGGAAGGCACGGCGAAGCTGAGACGGTTTCGGCGGGGAGGGGAGTCGTCTCTTTCCGGCAGCCGGGCAGGATAGCATGAGCAAGCCGCGAGTGGAAGGGTGCGGTGGCTGTGAAACTAATTTAAACAAAGTGAGGAGTCAGACCTGTGGAGAGGGCGTTTCGGCTAGGCTTTGATATCGGTGGCACGTTCACCGACCTCGTGATTCTCGACGACGTTGCGGGAACCATGCGGATCAGCAAGATGTTGACTACCCCTAAGGATCCTTCACTAGCCGTTGTCGAAGGGCTGCACCGCCTGCTGTCTTCGGGAGGCGTCAGGGCAGAGGATATAACCAGTGTGGTTCATGCCACCACATTGGGCACTAATGCCATTATCGAAAGGAAGGGAGCGCGAACCGCCCTTATTACCACCGCCGGGTTTCGAGACGTGCTGCAGCTTGCGCGAGAGCATCGGTACGATGCCTACGATTACTTTCTGGAATTTCCGACGCCGTTGGTGCCGCGCCACTTGAGGTTTGAAGTGAGAGAGAGACTGCGGACAGGCGGCGAGGTGCTGGTGCCACTGGATCCTGACGAGGTAAGGGGTCTCGTTCCTAAATTGATGGCGAGGGAAATAGAATCCGTGGCGGTCTGTCTGCTGCATTGTTTTGACAACCCAGCCCATGAGGAAGCCATCGGAAGGATTCTAGCTGAGGAGGCTCCGCAGATACCTGTAAGTCTGTCGAGTAAGGTAGCGCCAGGGATCAGGGAGTACGAACGAACATCGACAACGGTAGCGAACGCTTATATTCGCCCGCTGGTGCGATGGTACCTGAGGCGGCTTGAGCAGGAGTTCAAGGATGCGGGTGTGAAGCGCCAGTTGTACATTATGCTGTCGAACGGGGGACTGATGGCATTTTCTGCGGTAGAGGAAGTGCCTGTGCGGATGGTCGAATCCGGTCCCGCGGCGGGCGCACTGGCGGCGGCCTATTATGGCCGGTTGACCGGTAATAGGAATCTGATCAGCTTCGACATGGGGGGTACCACTGCTAAGGTCAGTTTGGTAGACGAGGGAATGCCGCGGGCTGGGACAGAGACCGAAGTGGCTCGTGTGGCTCGCTTCAAGAAAGGGAGCGGTCTGCCGCTACAGACGCGGTGCGTGGAGCTTATCGAGATTGGGGCGGGAGGAGGGAGCATCGCCTACATCGATGAGCTGGGGCTGTTGAAGGTAGGTCCTACTAGCGCCGCGGCGGACCCTGGTCCGGCATGTTACGGGCTTGGAGGGACGGAGCCGACAGTCACGGACGCGACCCTTCTTCTCGGGTATCTAGACGACGAGTATTTTCTCGGCGGGGAGATGAAGCTAGACAGAGACGCGGCCTGCACTGCAGTGAATGAGAAGATCGGCAAGCCCCTTGGCTTCGACTTGACCACTGCGGCAGCAGGGGTGTATGAGACCGTTAACGAGAACATGGCTTCGGCGGCGCGAATTCACGTGGCAGAGCGAGGGGAGGATCCGAGGCGGTATACTCTATTTGCCTTTGGTGGAGCCGGGCCGGTGCATGGCTGCTATGTAGCCAAGAAAACAGGAGTTGGGCGGGTAATCGTTCCCCTCGGGGCGGGAGCCCTCTCTGCGCTTGGTCTTCTGGTAACTCCGGTGGCCATGGATTTTGTCCAGTCCTACGCTGCTCCGCTTGGTGTTCTGAATTGGGAGCGTCTAAACGGGATGTACGACAAGATGGAAAGCGAAGGTCGAGCGGCCTTATTGGAGTCAGGGGTTAGGGCCGAGGATATCCGCTTTGAGCGGAGTGCGGATTTGCGGTATGTGGGGCAAGGTTTTGAGGTGACAGCGCCAATCCCATTGGGGAGGCTGTCGGCACAGGATAGCGAGGAGATCCAGACCAGCTTCCACCGGGTTTATGAAAAGCTATACGGGCGCTACAGCCGTGATTCCGCGGTGGAAGCCGTAAACTGGCGGCTCTTGGCCACTGGGCCAATGCCCACAGTTGACCTGAAGACCGAGGGCGGGCCTGTCGGTGTTGAGGACGCGCTGAGGGGAAAGAGGCAGGTATATCTGCCTGAGATCAAGAGCTTTACAGAGTGTGTGGTGTATGACCACTATCGGCTAATGGAAGGCACCACCTTTGAAGGGCCGGCAATAGTTGAGCAAAGGGAGGCCACGACGGTAGTGCCGCAGGGGGCTAGGGTTGCGGTGGACCGGTACCAGAATCTTGTCATTGACCTGAGCGGTTCCAACCATAGCTGACCCAGCGGAGAGGAAGCGGCAGGCGATTGAGACGGTCCTAATGGCCAAGAACGAGTATCTGTCCTTGCCGCTTGTGGACGTGGACGTACCCAACGGGATCACTTCCAAGATCGGCGAGGTGACAAACTACCACGGGTCCGATCTCTGGGGACGCACCTATAAGACGATCACCCACGGCAAGTAGGTCGACGTACATCGCCGATGCGCTGAACGTAGTCACCGGCTGGGACATGGATGCCGATGAGACGATGGAAGTGGGTAGGAGGACAGTCAACCTCCTGAGGGCCTTCAACGTGAGGCACGGGATAACGCCGGAGACCGAGGCTCCTTCGGTGCGCTATGGCTCAATCCCTACCGACGGCCCTGCCAAGGGTAGGAACATTGACCTCGAATGGGAGAGAATGATGGACAACTACTACAGTCTGATGGGCTGGGACCGAAAGACGGGAAAGCTGCTTCCCGAAACCCTGCGTCGATACGGCCTCGAGAGGGAGTTGGAGGACCTATGGTAGAGCATGGTGCTGGAAAGGTGCGAGTGGAAATCGTTCCCTGGCTGACCCAATCGTTTGGTCAGAAGGGCTCTTCACGCCTGGTCATGGAAGAGGAGGTCGGTGGGGAAGACACCTTACTCGACCTCCTGTCCTCGATGAACGCAAGGTATCCCGCCGTAGGCGAGGTCATAGTCGACCTGAAGAGCGGGCGTCTATTCGCGCACGTAAACGTTGTGCTTAACGACACCTTGGTTGCCAATGGAGCGGCGCTCGACCAGCCCATACGGTGTGGAGACACGCTGACACTCCTGCCTGCCTATGTGGGAGGCTAGAAGAACTCGGTTGCTTAAACGCATATGGACCACGTTTAGCGAGATGCCTTTGCCAAGCGCGCCAAGAGATTAGATCATCGTTGGATCAATTGGTGGATTGACGCGGGGCGAAGCCTCTGTTACGATCAAGCCAGTTTCGATACTCGAAGCACATATCCACTTGGAGAGAGCGGGTGGGACGAAGACGCTTTGAGCGAGCTTGA
This sequence comes from Chloroflexota bacterium, assembly GCA_016190625.1. Classification (GTDB taxonomy): domain Bacteria; phylum Chloroflexota; class Dehalococcoidia; order JACPQF01; family JACPQF01; genus JACPQF01. Next base: position 15,936 of record JACPQF010000098.1, read on the forward strand.
GGCGATGATGCCGACGCCAAAGCGAGTGGTGAAAAGCCGCTGAGGGTCAAGAAAACGAAACAAGGAGGACAGGCAATGAGTCGCATCGCTGAGTTGGCGAAGAAGTACCCCACACTTCACAAGGACGTCATCGTCAAGTGGGAGATGATGGTTAACGGCATGAGGGACAGCAGGGACCTGGACAAAGTAAGCGTGTGGCGGCCAGCCTCCCATGGCAGCTACCTAAGCTACGATGAAGACTTCACCATGGCTCGCTTAAAGGCGGAAACGCCGTGGAGAGTACGGGAGGATGCTGTGCTGCTGCCGGACAGGCTGTGGATGAAGACCGGCCTTGGTTTTCTCCTCCACAGAAAGGAGCGGAGCCCTTATGTAATCAGAGAGGTGAGTGAGGGTAGGTTCGGCATCTACGAAGGCGGGGAGGAACTGGTGTACGATGGGCTCTATGCTACCCCCCGAAAGCAGCGGACAGCGGCTGAAGGGGTGACGAGCAAAGGGACTCCTGTCCAAGACCTTGTCGAGTTGAACCGCCGCTGCTATCGCGTCGTACCGGTCAGATTCTGTGAGTATTTCAGAGCCGGGGAGGAATGCAAGTTCTGCAATTTCAACCACACGCAGGAGGACGCTCGCTCCATCGGTCTCAACCGGCCTGTCACGATTGCCCCGGATGAGACGGCAGAGGCCTTCAAGATCTACGGCTCAGAGGTCAAGCTTCTCGAGGGCTTTCTCGAGAGCGGTGGGTTCAAGAAAAGCGACACGGAGGCGAGTGTCAATTGCAGGTTTGTCGAGCAGTTGAGTAGCGCGCTCCCTTACGAGACTCACATGAAGCTCGTGGCCGAAGCGATGCCGAGGAAGGAGCTACTGAGACTGAGGGATGCCGGGCTTTTGGGGGTTCGGTTCCAGATGGAGGTCTTCGACGAGCGGCTGTTCTCGGTGGTAAATCCGGGGAAGGCCAAGCACATGTCGCGTGAGGAATGGCTAGAGGCATTCCAGAATGCGGTTGAGATTTTTGGCGTGGGGAATGTGGCGGCCAAGTTTGTGGGAGGAGTGACATTGCAGGGCCCGGATGGGTATTCCACCTGGCAGGAAGCCCGCGACTCGCACATGGAAGGGGACAGGTGGATGATCAGCCACGGTGTGTTCCCCTCGATGCAGGCCTTGCGATGGGCGCCGGGCTCGCCATTCTCGAAGGACATCGCCAATCGACAGAAGTTTCCACCCACGGAGTTTTTCCTCGATCTGGCAGTGGCCCATCACGAGACGATGAAGGAATACGGTCTCTATGAGAAACTGAACAAATTCCTCTATTGCGGCTTCTGTTGCGTGACGAACCCTTACGCCGGGGAGGTCGGGATGATAGAAACAGCCGGGGACATAGGGAAATGGATGTCTGACGTCGTTCCTTACGAGCAAAACTGGATAGCTCAGTTCCTTGACTCCCTGAAGTCGCCGGCAGAAAAAGGTAAGTAAGGCGAGATTCGGCACACGGGGGCGCGCTTCCATGGCCGACGACCTGGTACAAGCCATCGTTCGATTGATCAACAGCTCCGCGATCAGTGGCTTTATGGTTGACGCCAAACAGGTTATCACCTTTTGGAGTGACGAGGCGCAAAGGCTGACCGGCTATACAGGCAGCGAAGCTATCGGCAAGCCCTGTTGGGAAGTGTTTGCCGGCAAGGACGAGAGAGGGCGTCGCCTGTGCCGCCAGGGCTGCCGGGCGCTTCTTCAGGCTGAGTTCGACGGCCGCATTCGCGCCTTCAACATGCTGGCCAGCATGAGGAGCGGCAGACAGCTCTGGCTAAACGTCGTCAGTCTCGTCATTCCTTCGCCGAGGGGCCAGATGGCAGCTATCTTGCACATCCTGCAAGACATCCACCGGTTCAAGCAGACAGAGCAGTTGGCGCGGCAGGTTGTCGGCGCCGTTGCCGCTCTTCAGTTGCCCGAACTACGCCCGCAAGCCTTGCAACAGGAATCTGAGCGGAGCGAGATTCCCAGCTTGGTTGAGGGTGCCGCTGGGCCAAGAGAGCGGACCCCGGCGACTGAGTGCGAGGTCGGAGATTGCGAGGGCGCCTGCATTGCCGCCGAGCGCCTGAGAGGTCTTACGCCGCGGGAGAAAGAGGTGCTCAAGCTCCTGAGTCAGGGCGACGACACCGCGGCCATCGCCCGGAAGCTGGTAATCAGCCAAATCACTGCCAGAAACCACATACAGCACATCCTCGCCAAGCTGGGAGTCCGCAACCGTTTGGAAGCAGCTCTCGCCGTGATCGTTCCACCTCACTGACAGTAGTTAAGCTGTGAGGTGTGTTCTGATCCCTAGCAGGGCGAGGCTAAAGAATTTCGCGTGCCCGGTCGTCTAGAAAACCGCTCGCTTTTTCGCTGATGTATTTTCATCAGATACGTGTGATGCAAACGAACCTTGTGCACCATCTCGCGGCTCACATATGATTGTCTGTGTTATGCGGCCGAGGCTCAAGAGCGAGACCGGAAGCTTCAATGCGGAGCAAACAACTAGGGACAACCCTTTCCGAATGAGGCAAACTGGATCGGTAAGTTCTTTGAGTCATTCAGGGTCCCGGCTAAGAAATCCGAGAAATAGCATTCGCGCTAGTTCCGAAGAGAGGCAGGAGAAATGTCAAGCGAACTGCGAGCTCTACAGAGAATCCGGGAGATCAACTCCTCTTTCCCCTACGCCGAGCCGATACAGAGATGGAAAGCGGCGGGGAAAAAGGTTATCGGCACCGGCTGTAGCTACGTCCCGGAAGAGGTCATCTACGCCGCCGGCCTGCTTCCCATCCGCGTCAGGGGCCACAGCAGGGAGTCAGGCATCGACGAAGCCGACGCCTGGCTTCACCCCAATACCTGCTCCTTCCAGCGTGGCTGGTTCCAAATGCTGCTGGACGGGGAATACAGCTTTCTAGACGGGTTTGTCTCCACCTACATCTGCGACTGCCACCGCCGGGTAGCAGATGTGGCACGCTACCTCAAGCTCCTCCCCTTCGTCCACCTCTTCGAGGTGCCGCTGGTCGACGACGAGGACTCCATCCCCCGCTATCTGGACTACCTCCGGGCCTTGATCGCTGCCCTTCATACAAACTTCGGCGTGGAGATCACCGAAAGTGACCTCCGCCGGGGGATCGCCACCGTCAACAGAAAACGTGACCTCCTCGAGCAGTTGCGCACCCTGCGGACGGCGGGGAAGCCACCGATTTCCGGGACGGAGATGGTGGAGGTTCAGAACGCCGGCTTTGTTATGCCTGCCGATGAGTTTGGCGACTTGCTGGAGGAGCTCATCGCCGAGCTGAAGGCCGAAGACCGCCGATTGGGGAGCAAGTTCCGGCTGATGCTGGCCGGCAGTTGTTTGAATAACCCCGAGTTCATCGCCGGCATCGAAGAGCTAGGTGGCCTTGTCGTAGCCGACGTAACCTGCATGGGGATAAGCTACTGGTATCGTCAGGTCGAACTGGAAGAGGGCCAAAGCCCGCTTGAAGCTATCGCCCGTCGTTATCACAATAAGATTCCTTGCCCACAGCGCACCCCCTTTGCCCTGCGGGTGGAGTCGGTGCTGTCGCTGGTCAGACAGCACCAGGTGGACGGAGTGATTTTAGAGGTCATCATGAACTGTTTCCCCCATGGCCACACCATCGCCAGCCTAGCGAGGCATCTAGAACGCCAGGGGATTCCATCTCTCCAACTGGAAAAGGAATACGGCACAGGGTCGACGGGGCAGATTCGTACGCGAGTTCAAGCATTTCTAGAGTCCCTGACGCCTGCGGCAAGGGCTGAACGGATCACTCGGTAGCTTAGGGATGGCCGGCCAAGAGGAGGGTTGACAACAATGCCTATGGATTCTGCAACTAGCAATCCAAAGAACATAGCGGTTATGGACCCTGCCTCCATCCTCAAGATCGAGATGGAGAAGCTGGACCAGACCATACATGACCTTGAGGGCCTAATAGAGAACCTACGCAAGTCGCCTCACGAAAGAAGCGAGGTAATGTACCATGAGATAGTGGCACAGCAACTCAGACGATATCGCGATGCCAAGCTGAACGGGCAGCCCATGGTATTTGTCAACAGTGCAATGGCGGGCAGGATACCCATCCTTGATGCCATGGGCCTCGTCGGCTATGAGGCCAATCAGACTGCATCGATGCTTGCCAAGACGACAGAGATGCGGCAGGAGTTTCTCGACGGGGCGGACGAAATCGGCCTCCGCACCTGGCTTTGCGAACCCTTCACCCGCTTCGGCTTGGGCGGGACAGTCCGTGGCTACATGCTGCCGCCAAATGCTATAGTGGGCAACACTATATACTGCAACTCCATGTCTACCGGCGTGGAGTTTTGGGCCGACGCCCTGGAAATCCCCTACCTTCGTATGGATCGACCGCACACCTACAGTGAGGACGCTGTAAAATACTACGCCAAACAGCTCCAGAGAATGATCGCCTGGCTGGAAGAGAAGACCGGCCACAAGATGGACTGGGACAAGCTGGAGGAAAACCTCGACTACCTCCGGCAGTTTCAGGAGTTGCGGCGAGAAATAGCCGAACTGAGGAAGGCGGTTCCTCACCCCATGCCGAGCGAGCAGATCAAGCACTTGATGACGATTTCCTCCCAGGGCGCTGGTCTGCGGGAAGGGGTCGATTACTACCGGCAGGTGCGCGACGAGGTAAAGAAGCGAGTAGAGGAGAGGAGAGGCTATATCGACAACGAAAGGCTCCGGCTCCTCAGCTTATGGCTCCCGCCTGGCCACGCCAAGGGGATATACCAGTGGTGGGAGCAGGAGTGGGGAGCGGTTTCGGTAGCGGAGCCCCTGTTCTTTTATTCCCCCAGAGAGTTCGAGACCAACCCCAAGACGCCCCTCGAGAGCCTGGCTAGGGTCGACTTCTGTGGCCGGCGGTGGACGGCCCTTGGGAACCCCGCCGAGGAGACTATCGAGGACACCGTTCTCGCTGCCAAGGAATACGCTGCCGATGGCGCCGTCGGATACCTCCCCGTTTACTGCCCCGATATGAACATGATGGCCAACAGCTTGAAGGATGCTCTCAAGAAGCAGGCCGATATTCCGATGCTCGTGATCAGCGTCAGCAACGTCGACCCAACCTTCGTCTCCGAGGATGAAATCCGGGACAGGACCGAGCCCTTCTTCGAGATGCTCTTGGAACGCAAAGACGGCTGAACCAAAGATTAGAAAGGGACCGAGCAATGTTTGTTGCAGGCATAGATGCGGGTCGCCAGACGACAAAGGCAGTCGTCCTCGCCGACAGCGTCCCGGCATCACATGCGATTGTGGGAACTTCAGAGACGGCTGAGGGGGACAGCAGAAAGGCCCTGGAGGAGGCCTGCTCCCAGGCGGGTATTACTCCGGAAGACATAGGTTACACCGTAATTACCGGCGCCTTGCGAAAGCAGGTGATCTGGGCTCAGGCGCAGCGCTCTCCTGAGTCCTGCCTCGCCAAGGGCGCTTATTCCCTCTTCGCCTCCTGCAAAATGGCTATCGACGTCGGGGCCGAGGGCTTCCTCGTCGTGAAGATCGGCCGGGGGGGAACTCAGGAGGACTCGGCGGGCAACGACCGCTGCGCCTCTGGGGCAGGAGTCTTCTTTGAGACCATGACCAAATATGTTCTGCGGCTAGCGCCAGAAGAGATGACTCGGTTAGGCATGGAAAGCGACGAGATAGCCGAGATAACCAGCACCTGCGCCATCTTTGCCGAGCAGGAGGTGATCTCCCACATCCATCGCGTGCCGCCGACGCCGCTGCCCCAGGTGGTGGGCGGCATATACAGCTCTATAGTCAATCGGGTAGTCGGAGTGGCAAAGAGGCTCCTGATCGAGCCGGACATTGCTCTGGCTGGAGGGCTGGCGAAGGACGCAGCCTTCGTTTACGCCGTGGAAAGGGCCATCGGGCGCAAAACCTTGGTGCCGGATACCCCCCAGATCGTTTCCGCTTTGGGGGCGGCCCTTGTGGCGCAGGAAAGGGCCCTCCGCGATTTGGCACAGTCGCTATGTTAAGGGCAATACGCACACCTATCGTCAGGTGTCACCTTTGCCCTTTAATAACAGGAGTCAGCCATGCCCCGCTGGGGCACCACCAAGGATGAAAACCTATTTTCAGAGCAGTTACGCAGTGGTGCGGGGCAAAAGACGATTCGCCGAATTGGTGTAGGGGCGAAGCATTCGCAGAACCAGGCAATTCTGATCTCTCAACAATCTTTGCGAATGCTTCACCCGCCCGGTTCGTTGCCGCGCCGGGCTTTGTCGCAGGGAACAGGCGTGATGGCGGGGCAGAGCAGCGCGGGCGAAGCGTTTGCGAACAAGACTTGGGGTCAGTCCGAGGCCCAGCGCAAACGCTTCGCCCCTACACTGACCGGATCCAATCCGAACGACAAGAGACCACCGCGTAAGTCCTGTTAATAGGCGGCGGCAAAAGCTATGAAAGGTGGCGATCATGTTTGTAGCAGGCATAGATATCGGCTCTCGGGCTGCCAAGGCAGTAGTGATGGAAGACGGCCAGGTCGTTTCCCACGCCATTATCGACACGGGAGCGGAGAGCGCCAAGACGGCGGACAAGGTTCTCCGAGAGGCGATAAGGCCGGTGGGCCTGAGCCTTGAGGACATCGAGTACACGGTAGGGACGGGCTACGGCCGGTGCCTCATTCCCTTTGCCAACGACAACATCTCCGAGATTTCCTGCCATGCCAAGGGAGTCAACTGGTGCATGCCGTCGGTCCGGACAATCCTAGATATGGGCGGGCAGGACTGCAAGGCCATACGCTGCGACGCCATGGGACGGGTTGTCAGCTTCGTGATGAACGACAAGTGTGCGGGAGGCACCGGCAGGTTCTTGGAGGTTATCGCCGATATCCTTCGTGTGCCCTTGGAGGGCATAGGGGAGCTTTCCCTCGAGTCGAAGGAGCCTATCCCGTTCAACACCATCTGCGCCGTCTTTGCCAAGTCAGAGGCGCTCACGCTGCAGAAGCGGGGCGTGGCCAAGAGCGATATCCTCGCCGGGCTTCACGAGGCCATCGCCACCCGAGCCTACAACCTTCTCAGGAGGGTATCTCCCGAGCCTGAATTTACCATCAGTGGTGGCATCGCCAAGAATGCAGGAATGGTGGCGAAGGTAAAGGCAAAGCTGAAACTGGAGCCGGTTTTCTGGGATGAACCGCAGATCATGGGCGCCCTCGGCGCCGCCGTCTTCGCCGCCGAACGATCTGCTCTCGCCGCCAGCGCCTAGGTAACCATCGGCAGTCAGTCATTCCGCGGAAGGACCGACCGGCATTACAGTATTCGATAGGGGGACGTCAGGCACGATGTTAGCAAATTATGGATACACCGATGGCTCAGGGGACTACTTTCTGACCATAGATACCGACCAGTGCGATGGCTGCGCGAGGTGTATCACCGCCTGTGGCGAGAACGTCCTGGAGATGGCCAAGGACGATTACGGCAAACTGGTAGCCAAGGTGAGAGACCAAGTGGCGCCCAAGCTGAGCTACGTGTGCCTCGGCATCGAGCGAGGGTGCAGCAGGCGCGAGAAAAGCTGCCAAACCGAATGTGAGCTCAATGCCATTACCCTTACCTGGTAGGCGGGGTTAAGGCACCGGGGGACGAAGTCGTAATCGGTGATTTATTGTCACACAGATGATATTAAGGAGCTATGACCAATGGACGAAAGCGCAACTGAACGCCAGTTCTTTTGCTATATCGATACTGGTGGCACGTTCACCGACAGCTTCGTCGTTGATGAGAACGGACGCTACATCATCGGCAAGGCCCCTTCTACGCCAGGCAACATTGCCGAAGGCTTTTTCAACTCCATAGAGTCGGCTGTCGCTCGGTTGGGAATCTCACCCGGCTCCTTTTTGAGCCAGTTGCGCATCTTAGGCTACGGCACCACTCTCGTCCTCAACGCCTTGCTTACCCGCACCGGCAAGCAGCCCGGTCTAATTATCACGCGGGGCTTCGAGGGTCTCTTGCTCATGGAACGCGCCAAGCAGACTTGGACGGAGTACGAGCGCATCGACCGCATGCACGTTGTCACCCACCGTCACCTCGATCCGCTCGTCCCCCGTGGGCTGATTCACGGGGTCACCGAGCGCATCGACTGTCTCGGCCAGCCGATCATCCCGCTCTACGAGCATGAGGTGCGCGAGGCCGCCCGAGCGCTGATCGCCAAGGGAGTCGACGCCATTGTCATCTCCTTTCTTTGGTCGTTCCTGCAAGACGCGCACGAGCGGCGGGCAGGCGCGCTCGTCCGCGAGGAGTTGGCTGCCGCCGGCAAGGACTTGCCTGTCTATCTCAGCGTCGACGTCAGCCCGGTGATGCGCGAGCTATCGCGCACCAACGCCACGGTGATCGAGGCCTATACCGCCCCATTGCTCAAGAACGCGATCGAGGGCGTTCAGCGCCGCCTCGGCGAGTTCGGCTTCCGCAGCTCGCTCCAGCTCATGCAATCGTCTGGCGGCCTAGCTTCGGCCGAGCACGTCAAGGCCGTGGAAACCGTGCAATCTGGCCCCGTTGGCGGCCTCATGGGTGGGCGATTCATCGGCGAGCTCTATGGCATCCCCAATATCATTACCACGGACGCAGGCGGTACAAGTTTCGACGTGGGCCTCGTGACGAGCGGCTCCATTAACATCAATCGCGAGCCGGTTTGCGCCCGCATGATCCTGGGCGTGCCGGTGGCCGAGATTATCTCGATTGGCGCTGGCGGCGGCACGATCGCCGGCATCGACCAGTTGACCGGCCGGCTGGAAGTGGGTCCGGCATCGGCTGGCGCCGTCCCTGGCCCAGTCTGCTACGATGCCGGTGGCACCCAGCCCACCGTCACCGACGCCGACCTTGCTCTGGGTTACCTGAACCCCGACTACTTCATCGGCGGTCGCATTCGACTGAACAAGGCCAAGGCTGAGGAGGCGATCAGGAAGCAGATCGCCGAGCCAATCGGTTTGAGCGTGGTCGAAGCTGCGGCCGGAATCAAGCGGATTATCGATGCTAAGATGCGAAACACGATCTACGGCCTGGTCGCCGCGCGCGGCCTCGAAATCTCTGATTACTCGCTTCTCTCCTTTGGCGGGGCCGGCCCCCCCCACGTTGCCGGCTACACTGCAGATTTGCCGCTCAGGGGCGTGATGATGTTCCCCTACTCGGCGGCGTTCTCTGCTTTCGGCGCCGCTACCGCCGACCACGAGCATCACTATACCAAGGCGCTCAACATGGTCGTGCCGCCCTTCGCCGCCGACGAGAAGAAGCTCGAACTGGGTGAGCAGCTCAATCGAGTCTGGGCCAACCTCGAGCAGCAAGCGCTGCGGCAAATGGAGCTCGAGGGCTTCGATACCGATCGCATCACCTTGCGCTTTCTCGCCATGGTGCGCTACGGCCGCCAGCTCAACGACCTCGTCGTCACCTCGCCCGTGCGTCGGGTCGCCACGACTGGCGACTGGGACGCCCTCATTAGCGCTTTCGAGAAGCTTTACGACGACCGCTACGCCCGGGCCGCCCGTTATCCGGAGGCCGGCTTCGAGATCTTCGAAGTTGGGCTGATTGCCACTGGGGAGAAGGTCAAACCGAAGTTGGAGCCTCGGCCGCTCGCCGGGCGGGAGCCGCGGGCCGCCGCCCGGAAGGGCACGCGTCCGGCCTATTTCGATGGGCAGATGATGCCCACGGCGATCTACGAACTGGGTGCCCTGGAACCCGGCAACGTCGTCCCTGGCCCGGCGATCGTCGAGGATCCCACCACGACTTTTGTCGTGCCTCCGGCAAGGCACGTCGAGATCGACCAGTACTTCACACTTTGGCTCAAGTAACACGCTGAGGAGCAACACAATGGCGATTTCCTACCCAAAAGACCTGCTGCGCGACCTACTCGAAGGCAATCTCTCGCCCGAGCGCATTTGGGAAATCCAGCACGCGCCGAAGGACAGCGATCGCTGCGATAAGGTTGTCTCATTAGAGCAGGAACGCGTCCCCTGGTCCGAGCGCATCATCGTCTGTCTTCAGGAGCATCTCTACATCGTCGAGAAGCGCGGCGAGCGCATCATCAAGTGCTCCTGCGGCCACGAGTTCGGCGACTACCGCACCAATTGGAAAGAGTCAGCACTCGTCTACGAGCGCAACCCGCAGGATGGCGAAGTCTACTTCCACACCCGCGCTGCCGATCCTGATTTCATGGTTCTGCGTGAGTTTTACTGCCCGGGCTGTGGCAGCCAACTCGAGGTCGAGGCCGTCCCACCTGGCTATCCATTCATATTCAGCTTCCTACCGGACCTCGACTCGTAGCGAGGGCGGCGACAGAAAAGAGCGAAGGAGAGTTCATGGGCAAGCTAAAGGAAGCCGTGATCGCCAAAGAAAAGAGCCTCAAAGAGCGGAGCTGCTACGAGGATGCACTCCTCTTTAAGGAGCAGGATCCTATCCAGTTTGAGGTGCTCTACACTAAGCTCGTCCACAGTGTGCTCAACGCCCGCGAGGTCGCCGCTCTGGTCTCGGCCTCGCCGGTCGTTCGCGAGATGGGCGAGTGTGTTTTCGGCCTATACACAGCGGAAGGCGATGCCATCTGCCTCTCTGTCGGCCTCATGCTCCACATCCACACCATGAGCCGTATGATCAAGTGGATGCTCATGAACGACTACGAAGAGAAAGTTGGTATCCGCGAGGGCGACTATTTTTTCAACAACGACCCCTACATCGGCGGTACCCACTCCCCTGACCAGCTCATCGTCACGCCGATCTTTTGTGAGGGCGAGTTGGTCGGCTGGGCTGGCGGCGTCACTCACGTGCCCGAGACTGGGGCCGTCGAGCCCGGCGGCCTGCCTGCTTCGGCAACGTCCCGCTTCCACGAGGGTCTGATCCTACCGTGCGTGCGCATCGCCGAGAACGAGGAGATCAAAAAGGACCTCGAGGTGTTTGTGTCGCGCAACGTGCGCACGCCAGAATGGTGGCTTCTCGACAACCGGGCGAAGATCGCCGGCTGCCGAATGATCCGCGACGAAGTGAAGAAGCTCGTCGCCGAGTACGGTCTCGACTACTACGCCGCGACCAGCCACGAGTACATCGAGGACACCATGCGCGCAACCAAGACCAAGGCGAAAAGCGTGCTCTTTCCCGGCCGCTATCGTGCGGTCGCCATTAGCGGCGTTGGCCGACGTCTGCTGATCCATGTCCCACTCGAGATGACCGTCGGCCGCGACGGCCAGCTTAGCTGCGACTTCGAGGGCCTTTCCTCACCGGGGGCCCACGCCCAGAACAACACCTTGCCCGCCACAGAGGGTGTCTTCATGTGCGCGGCCATCCAGCACCTCTTCTACGACTCGCGCTACAACTCCGGGAGCTTGTACGCTATGAAGCTGAACATTCCTGAGGGCACGGTGTGCAATCCGCCGAATATCTTCTACGCCACGGGCCTGCTCTCTCCCTCGATTGCCACTGGTATCGTCTGGAACGACTGCCTCAGCCGGGCTTACTACGCCAAAGGCTACAGGGAAGAGGTTTTCGCCCCTAACGTTGTAACCGTTGGCATGCATTGCGGTGGCATCGATCAGTATGGTCGCATGTTCGGTGCCTTCAACATGGAAGCTTCGAGTTGCGGCACGGGCGCCCGCGGCGTTCTCGACGGCCTTGACACCGCCTATGCGCTGTGGAACCCGGAGGCGGACATGGGTGACGCCGAGGTTTGGGAGCAAATCCTGCCCATCGTCTGGCTCGGTCGTGGCATTCAGCCTGATTCCGGCGGCTTCGGCAAGTTTCGCGGCGGCAACGGTATCGAATCGCTTTACTTCGTCGCCAACACGAACCAGGCCGAGATGGGATCCTTCGGTGGTCGCCTGCCAATCTTCACGTCTGCCGGGATCATGGGCGCCTACCCCGGGTCGCGCACCTACCGGAATATCGTCCAAGACACCGACCTCAAGGCGCGCATTGCCGACCGTTTGCCGCTGCCGCACTACGAGGGCGAGATGCCGGATAAACCGGAGATCGTTAGATTGCTCAACGGCAAGGCCGAGCTTATGGTCGGGCGATATGCCGCGCGTCCGGTGAAGGAGTATGACGTTTACTACCAGACGAACGGTAGTGGCGGTGGATTTGGCGACCCGATCGAGCGTGACCCACAACTGGTGCGCCAGGACGTGGCGAACAAGGTCACCCTCCTCTCCACAGTCGAGCGCGTCTACGGAGTGGCTCTCGACTCTACGACCCTCGAAGTGGACTTGGAGAAGACCGGGGCACTGCGCGCGGCGATCCGCCAGTCCCGCCTGAAGCGTGGCATCCCGGCCAAGCAGTACATCGCTCAGGAGCGAGAGCGGCTACTGTCTGGGGATCTAACTAAGGTCGCCCGTGACCTTTACGATGATATCCTGAAGATCTCGCCCAAGTTCGCCGGCGAATTCCGAGAGTTCTGGGACCTGCCCGAAGGTTACCTGCCATCGGATGTCAGCGATCAGAAAACCCCCGGCGGGTCGGTTTGATTGCTCGCGCCCGATCACTCGTCAAAGAGGTTAGGCCAGTTAAGAGGAGGATTGACGACAATGGCAATAGATTCCGCAGCCAGTACGTCTAGGGACATAGCGATCAAGGACCCTGCCGCGATCCTCAAGATCGAGGTGGAGAAGACCGACCAGACCATCAAAGCCCTCGAGGGCCTAATAGAGAACCTGAAGAAATCGCCTCACGAAAGAAGCGAGGAGATGTACCCTGAGCTGGTGGCGCAGCGCCTCAGACGATACCGCGACGCCAGGCTCAACGGGCAGCCGATGGTGTGTTTCAACCCGGCGATGTCGGCCAGACCCCTCCTCGACGCCATGGGCCTCGTCGGCTTTGAGAGTACGCAGACTGCGGGCATTCTCGCCAAGTCGGCGGAGATGCGACAGGAGTTTCTCGACGGGGCGGGCGAAGCCGGCCTCCGCACCTGGCTCTGCCAAAGCTACACCCGCTTTGGCTGGGGCGGGACAATCCGTGGCCACATGCTGCCACCAGATGTTATTGTGGGCAACACTATCTACTGCAACGCCACGTCCTCCGGCCAGGAGTTTTGGGCCGACGCCCTGGACATCCCCTACTTTCGTATGGATCGACCCTACACCTACAGCGAGGAGGCTGTCAAATACTACGCCAAGCAGTTCCAGAACCTGATCGCCTGGCTGGAAGAGAAAACCGGGCGCAAGATGGATTGGGACAAGCTGGAGGAAAACGTCGATAATCTCCGGCAGTTTCAGGAGCTGAAGCAGGAAATAGCCGAACTGAGGAAGGCGGTTCCTCACCCGATGCCGAGCGAGCAGTTCAGGCATCTGCTGGCGATCGACTACCACAGCGCTGGGCTGCAGGAAGGGACCGATTTCTACCGGCAGGTTCGCGATGAGGTGAAGAAGCGAGTAGAAGAGAGGAGAGGCTACATCGACAACGAAAGGCTCCGGCTCCTCAGTTTGTATCAGCCGCCAAGCCACGCCACAGGGATATACCAGTGGTGGGAGCAGGAGTGGGGAGCGGTCTCGGTGGCGGAGCCCCTGTTCTTTTATTCCCCCAGGCAGCTCGAGGTCGACCCCAAGAGGCCCCTCGAGAGCCTGGCTAGGGTCGGGTTCTATGGCCGGCGGTGCACGGCCATGGGGAATCCCGCCGAGGCGACCATCGAGGACACCGTTCGCGCTGCCAGGGAATACGCTGCTGATGGCGCCATCGGATACGTCCCCGTTTGCTGCCAGGATGTCAACATAATGACCAACACCTTGAAGGATGCCCTCAAAAAGCAGGCCGGTGTTCCGACGCTCGTGGTCGGCGTCGACTACGTCGACCCAACCTTCATCTCCGAGGATGAAATCCGGGACAGGACCGAGCCCTTCTTCGAGATGCTCTTGGAACGGAAAGACAATTGAATGCCACGTAGCCGATTGCTCCCTGCCTGCGGCTACAGAGAGAGCGAAGAGACGCCCGTGATCGCCAAGGAATTGCCCGAGCGGATGCAGCAATGAACAATAGTTGGTGGCTAGGAAAGGAAGTTTGTTGGCAGTGGCAAGCTGATTCTGGAAGGGTAGCAACCGGCAGGTGACTGTCATGGCCGGCCAAGAGGAGGATTGACGACAATGGCAATAGATTCTGCAGCCAGCAAGTGTGAGCATATGGCGATCATGGACCCTGCCTCGATCCTCGAGATCGAGGTGGAAAAGTTGGACGAGACTATTCATGCCCACGAGGGTCTAATGGAGAACCTGAGGAAATCGCCTCACGAAAGAAGCGAGGAGATGTATCATCAGCTAGTGACGCAACACCTCAGACGATATCGCGACGCCAAGCTGAACGGGCAGCCCATAGTGGGCCTCAACGTGGCAATGATGGGCAAGGTGCCCATCCTCGATGCCATGGGCCTCGTCGCCTATGAGAGTACGCCGATGGCATCTATTCTCGCCCAGTCGGCGGAAATGCGGCAGGAGTTTCTCGACGGGGCGGGCGAAATCGGCCTCCGCACCTGGCTTTGCGAACCCTTCACCCTCTTTGGCCTGGGCGGGATAGTCCGCGGTTTCATGCTGCCGCCAGATGTTATCGTGGGCAACAACATATTCTGCAACGCCATGTCTACCGGCATGGAGTTTTGGGCCGACGCCCTGGACATCCCCTACTTCCGAATGGATCGACCGTACACGTATAGCGAGGACGCTGTCAAATACTACGCCAAACAGTTCCAGAACCTGATCGCCTGGCTGGAAGAGAAGACCGGTCACAAGATGGACTGGGACAAACTGGAGGAAAACGTCGACAGTCTCCGGCAGTTCCAGGAGTTGAGGCGAGAAATAGCCCAACTGAGGAAAGCGGTTCCTCACCCCATGCCGAGCGAGCAGTTCGAGCACTTGATGGCGATTGCCTACCAGAGCGCTGGTCTGCAGGAAGGGGTCGATTACTACCGGCAAGTTCGCGACGAGGTGGAGAAGCGAGTTGAGGAGAAAAGAGGCTACATCGACAACGAAAGGCTCCGGCTCCTAAGTTTGTGGCTGCCGCCTGGCCACGCCGGAGGGACGTACCAGTGGTGGGAGCAGGAGTGGGGAGCGGTTTCGGTAGCGGAGCCCCTGTTCTTTTATACCCCCAGAGAGCTGGAGATCGACCCCAAGAGGCCCCTCGAGAGCCTGGCTAGGGTGGACTTCTACGGCCGGCGGTGCACGGCACTCGGGAACCCCGCCGGGGAGACCATCGAGGACACCGTTCGCGCTGCCAGGGAATACGCTGCCGATGGCGTCGTCGGATATCTCCCCGCTTACTGCCAGGATGTGAACATGATGGCCAACAGCTTGAAGGATGCTCTCAAGAAGCAGGCCGATGTTCCGATGTTAGTGGTCGGCGTCTCCTACGTCGACCCAACCTTCGTCATGGAGGATGAAATCCGGGACAAGACCGAGCCCTTCTTCGAGATGCTCTTGGAACGCAAAGACGATTGAACGCCAGCGTGGGCGACGGCTTCATGCCCGCGGCTCCACAGTGAACGAAGAGACAGCGGGCGATCGCCAAATCTGAGTGCTGCGAAAGTCATGGATCAGATGACGCAGGTAAACAGGCAGACGAAAGGAGATGAGATGATGACCCAATTCGACGTTCCAATGAAATATCCTCAGCTTCCTGCGAGGATCACCCTCGAATCTGCGCCCATGAGCGTCGAGCAGGAGATCGAACTGATAAGTCGACAGGGCGGCAATAGTGATTGGATCCAACTCCGCAAGAGGATGCTGGCTGGGCTGGGGATCATGGACAAGTTCCGAAGCCGGGCCAAGAATGTCATATTCTTTGGCTGTACCTATCCGGCCTCTACGGGTCTCGGCTTCAACAGGTACCTCGAGCTACTCGACGAGCTGGGGATTGAGTATACCTTCCCCTCCGAAGGTGAGTATTGCTGTGGGTTTATGGCATTGCTTCGGGCCCAGGGAGAGCAACAGAAGGCGAGGGCAGAGGCGGCGGTAAAGGATTTCATCGGTCGGAACATTGAGATTGCCAGCGCGCTGGGAGCGGAGGGATGCTGTACCGGTGTGTTTGGTGTACCACGCTGGCCAAGAGGTATTACCCTGACTGCAGCATAAGACAAGAGCACTATGCGGATGTGCTGGTTTCAGCCCTAAAGGATCGCCATCTCTCTGTCGAGCCGACCAGGATTGGCTACTACCCGCCGTGCTATGAGAGAGGACTGGAAGTTGGTGGAGGTCACGTTTGGTTGCTCTGGGGTACGTACCGCCGGCTCTTAGGCCAGATCGAGGGACTAACTGTTGTCAATCTGAAGCCAACGGATTGCTGCGTTCGCGCTGCGGCGGACTCTATCGAGGAGGCCAAGAGCAAGGGCCTGGATACCATAGTCAACACCTGCATTTCCTGCAACGCTTGGCTACTAAAGGTCTCGAAGGGCAGCGGAGTCAAGCTCAAGCTGCTGCCTGAGGTTCTCCTTGACGCGGTCAGGGGCAGGGCATGACGTTCGAATAGGAGGTTCCATGAGCGAGTCTGTCATCGTCACGGCCGCCATCACTGGTAACGTTCACACCCCGAGCATGACTCCCTACTTGCCCATCACACCGCAGCAGATCGCCGACGAAGCGCTGCGGTCTTACGAGGCGGGCGCGGCCATCGCCCACGTCCACGTGCGGCAGCCGGACACCGGCAAGCCCGTCCACGACGTCGAGCTCGTCGGCGAGGTACTCGCCAAGATCAAGAGCCGCTGCAACATGATCGTCTGCGTCAGCACAGGCAGCATGGACGCCTCAGTGGAAAGGCGGTTGGCTTCGGTACGGGCATACGGGATGGAGCTTGCTTCCTACAACGCTGGCTCGATGAACTTCGGTCTGTTTCCCGGTGCGTCCCGGTCCGAACCCTATAAGTTCGAATGGGAGCGGCCTTATCTGGAGGCGAGCGAAGACACCGTCTTCCCGAACACGTTCAAGACGCTCCGGGAATACGCCGCCGCTTTTCGAGAGCAGGGCACTAAGCCGGAGCTCGAGGTATACGACCTGGGGATGATCTCCAACATCGCCTTCCTGCTTCAGAACGGTCACCTCCAAAGACCGCCGCACATTCAGTTCGTGCTGGGCATCCTTGGCGGTGCTCCCGCCAACCTTGACAACCTTCTCTTCTTCTACAACACCGCGCGCGCCGCCATCGGCGACTTCACCTGGTCGGTCTGCGCGGCGGGACGCTTCCAGATGCCGATCTGCACCGGCGCTCTGCTGATGGGTGGTCACTGCCGGGTTGGTTTGGAGGACGCCATTTTCCTCGAAAGGGGCGTGATGGCCAAGAGCAATGCCGAGCAAGTAGCTAAGATCGTTCGCATCGCCAAGGAGTTGGGCCGTGAGCCGGCCACCCCCGACGAAGCCCGCCAGATCCTTGGCTTGAAGGGGCTGGACAAAGTCCGCTATTGACTGGACTCACGGTGCATGATTGGTCGGATCGGTGCGACCGAATAGGGAATGGACGACCATATGAATGGCCTGACCTCTTGTGAATGGTGTTGGGTTTAGAGTGTTGACAGCAGTCCCAACGGTGATATACTAGAAACCCAGCCGAAAAGTCTTGCTGGTTTGGCTGATATGTAGTATAATGCGTCCTAACATGCGAACGGAGGTTTGGTA
>JACPQF010000099.1 GCA_016190625.1 Chloroflexota bacterium
AGTACACCATTTCATAGATTCGGCCACGTATTCCTTACAGCGGGTAGGCTGGGCAGGTACGTTAGTGTATTTGTGAAAAGCTGTACTTAGTGCCATTGAATGCTTCGCCCCTACAGGCCGGTCGGTTGGAGCGTCCATTGCCTTGACGCGGTTTCCGGGGCCACGGTCTACCTCCCCTTGTTTTGCCATTTGGCCAGCATGCTGCTTAGATGCACCAGCGGGTTGCTCCGCCTGCCCATTACCCGGCCCTGGGCCAGCGAGCGCAGGAAGCTATCCTTGTCGGCGAAAGGCGGCATCTCGACGTAGGTCTGGCCGATCTCCCGCAGGGAATGCGCGTCGCTGCCGCCAGCCCCGAGCAACCCGCGCTCCTCCGCGAACCGGCGGGCGCGCTCCGAATCCGCCAGAAGCGTGGTGCGCGAGTTGAACACCTCGACGATATCGACGAGCGAAGCGTCGGCCAATCGGCGCAGAGCCTCCTCGTGCAGACAGGACTTCCGCACCCGGTCGAAGGGATGCGGTATCATCACCAGCCCACCTTGGGCGCGAACTGCCCGCGCCGTCTCCTCCGGCGAAAGCCCCCGCCGGATCTCCTCTGTCAGGAAAAGGCCGATGATCTCGCCATCCGTCGTTTTTATTTCCTCGCCAAGGATCACGGTAAAGGGCGCGATCTCCCTAACCTCTTGGGCGCCCCTGAACCTGTTATGGTCGGTTACTGCGATGCAGTTGATGCCCCGCCGCTGGCAGGCCCTCACGATGTCCGCCGGCCGGTTGGCGCTGTCCGGTGAACGGAGGGTGTGGAGATGAAGGTCAGCCCTGATCTGGTTCACTCGCCAGATCTTTCTATGCCGGTCAGGGCGCTCAGGATCATCTGGTTGGCATTCGACGCCTCTTCCATCAGCCATCTCGCCCTCTTGAGCTGCGCCATTCTCTCGGGCGAGCCGGAACGCACCCGCCCGCGGGCTAGCCAAAGGTCGACGAGGTGGTCGATCGAGCTGAGTCCCTCCACAGCGCAGGCGTCGAGAAGCCTGCTCTTCACCGTAGACGAACTAATTCCCAGACGTTTTCCCGCCTTTGTCTTGCTCAAGCCGTCGGCGAGCAGGGGCAGGATGTCGTTGGCATCTACGGGCGACAAGCGATGGTGCTGCGACGAGAAGACGTCGGACCAGTGGACGAGGGCCGCCTCCGGCGTCGCCGGACTGACTTTGCCCCACTGGCCGTGGTGGGAAGCTACGATGTGAGACACGTGCTCCGCCAACTGGCAGTCGATAGACAGACCTGTAGCCAACTGGGCGGCGTCCAAAGCGTCCATCGCCTCCTTCACGGCCAGTTCTGGCTGGTTGCTCATCACCCAGCTATGGGTGTACTGCCTATGCGCCCGGCAGGTTGCCTTGGTGAGATCGTGCAGCAGACTGCCAATCGAGATGGCGGCTAGGTCCAACGCGCCGTAGCGTCCGTCCGAGAAGGACCAGTCGGTAACCTTCTCGATAGCCAGAAGGACTACGTCGATGGTGTGGACGAAGACCGGCATGCCTGCATCCTGAACCTGCCAGAGGTCCGTCACTTGAGGGGTGACGAGCAAAGCCTCGACCACCTTGCAGGTGAAGGGAATCTCGGTGCTGACCTCGTACACTATCTCGTGACCCCAAACCAGGCGACGACGAAGCCCCAGGCTGCTCCGACGAACACCTGAAAAGGCGTGTGCCCCACGAGCTCGCGCAGTCGCTTCTCGGCGAAATTGTGGTTCTCGAAGTATTCGTCCAGCATGCGATTGAGGACGCCAGCCTGTATGCCCACCGCCCGCCTTACGCCGGCGGCGTCGTACATTACGACCGCCGCAAAAACGGCGGCCGCGGCGAATAGGGGTCCGCTAAATCCGTCCACTCTCCCGACGGCCACGGCCAAAGAGGTTACAATTGCCGAGTGCGAGCTCGGCATGCCGCCGGGATACAGCGCCAGGCGCAGATCGAGACGCCGCTCCACTGCCAGGCCTATGATGATCTTGATCACTTGGGAGGACAGCCAGGCGACGACAGGCAAGACAAGCACTCGATTACTGAACAGACTCTCCATCTGGCCTCCCTACCGGGAATCTTCGCTTTCGTAACAGCCAGACCGAAGCTGGGTCACCCGCAGCTCGGCTGCCTCGAGCTGATCGGTGCACTCTTTGGCGAGACGCATCCCCCGCTCGTAAAGGGCGATGGCCTCTTCGAGGGCCAGGCCGCCCTTTTCCAGAGTCTCCACCAATCGCTCCAACGCCGTGAAGTTCTCCTCAAAGGAAACCTTCTGCTTAGTATCCATCTTCCTCACTTGCTTTCAGCGCTAACGACGACTCCGAAACTTCCGTCCGCGACCCGAACATCTAGCTGATCGCCCCGTGCTACAGCTTCGACACTGCAAACCACCTGCCCGTTATCCCGCTGCCTGACCACGGCGTAGCCGCGGGAGAGGGTCAGCAACGGGCTGAGGGACGTCAACTGGCGAACCCGGCTGTTCACCTTTTCCCCGCTCACAAGAAGCTGGGCGTCCAGCCTCGACGCTATCCGTCGCGATAGGTCGTCAACCCGCAGCCGCATGGTCCCGACGTCTGGGCCTAGGTGTTGCAGGCTTTCCGTTCTGGCCCTCAGCGCACTCTGGCGCCGGCCCACCAGGTCCGACAAAGCCGCCAGAAGACGACGCTGCTTGTTCTCCACCTGGTATCTGAGATCGAAGCGGTCAGGGACGACCAGCTCGGCTGCCGCCGAAGGGGTTGGCGCCCTAACGTCGGCCACGTAATCGGCGATGGTATAATCCGTTTCGTGGCCGACGCCGGAGACGACCGGGATGGGGCAACAGAAAATGGCCCTCGCCACCCTTTCGTCGTTGAAGGCCTGCAGCTCCTCCATAGAGCCTCCCCCGCGCGCCACGATCACCACGTCGATGTTCCCCAGCGCCGCCAGGGCCGCGAAAGCGTCTGCAATTCCCATCACCGCTTCGTCCCCCTGCACCGGTGTCGGCGCGACCACCAACTCCGCCAGGGGAAAGCGCCGGCTGACGACGTTGTGGATATCGCGAATGACTGCGCCGGTGGGGGACGTCACCACGCCGATCCGCTGGGGAAACGTCGGCAACCGTCGCTTGCGGGCAATCTCAAACAACCCCTCTGCCTCCAGCTTGGCTCGCATCTGCTCGAACTGCAGATGGAGAAGACCCACCCCTTCGGGTTGGACGACGTCGACATAGAGCTGTAGCGCTCCCGTCGCCTCGTAGAGCGCGATGCGCCCGTGGGCCAACACGGCGTCGCCGTTGGCGGCCTGAAAGAGGCGGCCGGCGCGACGAAACATCACGCACCTGAGCTGGCAATCACGATCTTTCAGCGTAAGAAACACATGCCCGGCGGGCGACTGAGAGACGTTGGAGACCTCGCCCGCCACCCAGAGATCGCTCAAGATCGCATCGCTGGTCAGAAAGGCGTTGAGATAGCGCGCCACCTGACCGACACTGAAGATCTGCACGAGAAACTCCCCGCCAAGAGGTCGAGCCTAAGAACTTGGCCAATATAGCAGCCGCAGTCATTCGAGTCAAGTGGAAGATAGCGGTAGCAGCGGTAGCGCCAAGGAAAACGTCGAACCCATGCCTTCCTCGCTCGTGAACCAGATTTTGCCCCCCAGTCGTTCGATATAGATCTTGGCCACGTAAAGACCGAGGCCGGTTACTCCCATGTACCCGGGTGTCCCGGCGGGATAGGGCTCGTAGAATGGCTCGAACACGTAGCTCTGCCGCTGTTGGGGAATACCCAGGCCGAAATCGCGAACCGACACCTGGGCCATGCCCTCCTCAATTGCGACAGTTACCTCGATTCGCCCTCCCTCTGGGGAGAAACGGATGGCGTTATCCAACAGCGTCGTCAGCACGCGCTGAGCGACGGTGGAATCGGCCTCGACGAGAATCGGTCCCGGCCGGCAGACGACAATGCGATGGCGTTCGCTGACCTGCGAGGCCTCCTTCGCCGCCTCTTCTGTCGCCGCCGATAAGTCGAACATCCGCCGTTCCAGGCCCTGGGCCATGGGACTGATCGTTTCAAACAGATCCTCGACCAAACGGGTTATGCGCTTTGTCTGACGCTCGATGGCTTCCAAGCTGTGTCGCTGCCCCTCGGGCGAAAGAGCTTTGGGGCGCAGCAAGAGCTGCACGTAGCCGCGCAACGCCGCCACCGGGGTCCTCAGCTCGTGCGCTGCCACCGAGAGGAACTGGTCACGCAAATGGAGAGCATCCTGCAGCCGGTCGTAGAGACCGGCGTTTTCGACGGCCACGGCGATCAGGTCGGCGAATGCCGCGATGAACTCCCGCTCCCGGAGAGCAAAGCGGTAGGGCTCCGGCTTCGTAAAAGCCAAAACGCCCAGAAGATGGCCCTTCGCGAGGAGGGGCTGAGCGAAGATGCTTCGTATCTCCTCACGCTCAGCTATCTGCCGCGCCATCGCTAGAAATGCAGCCGAAAACTGGCAATATGCAGAGACCCGCGAATTCTGTCCCCACTAGGAGGTCTGAATTGTTTGCCAGACCTGCTGTTGCCCCCCCACATAGTGCCAAAAAGCGGATGCGATTCCCCACCGCTTTTTCAAAAGGGGCTTTTCGGCTGCGCTTCTAGCCGTTCTAAGGGGTCCGGCGCCACAATAGAATAGCACAACAGGATGTCCGGAGACAACAACGCCCGTGGGAATGGCTGGCCCCAAACTTGCACAGCAACGGGGTGAGACTCTGCCGGGGATTCGTCGCCCCGCTTTCGCGTCCGAAACACACCATTAAGGAGGATCGATCATGGAAGAAATGCAGGAAATGCAAGACAGGCCGGTCAGGGTGGGAGAGAAAGCGCCCTTCTTCAACATGCTTAGCACCAAGAATGTGAAGACGCTCGCCGACAACGTGACCCTCGACGAATACAAAGGCAAATGGCTGGTAATGTTCTTCTATCCGCTGGACTTCACCTTCGTGTGCCCCACCGAGATCACCGCCTTCAGCGATCGGATCGAGGATTTTCGCAACGCGGGGGCGGAGATCCTGGGCGTCAGCACTGATAGCGTGTACAGCCATCGCGCCTGGATAAACATGCCGAGGAATCAGGGCGGCATTGGCCAGATCAACTATCCGCTGGCCAGCGACATGACCAAATCGGTAAGCTGGAACTACGGTGTACTGATCGAAGACCAGGGAATCGCCCTCAGGGGAACGTTCATCATCGATCCCGATCAGATAATCCGGTACATCGTCGTACACGACCTGGACGTGGGGCGAAACGTCGACGAGACCCTTCGGGTGCTTCAGGCTCTTCAGACCGGCGGGCTCTGCCCGATGGGCTGGCGTCCCGGCACGGCCACGCTCCAAGCGTAGGAAGCTGACAGCTTTTCAGCGGTCGGCCATCAGCTATCGACCGCCTGCCATCGGCCGTCAGCCTTCCGACCGGATTCGCGGGATCTCGGTCTGGCCGCGGAAAGCTGACGGCTGAAAGCTGAGCGCTGACCGCTGCTCATGCTGCCACCGGATAGCCGGCGTCGGCCATGGCGTCTTTGATGGCGTCGATCCCGATTTTGGCCGGATCATAGGTGACTGTGACCTCTTTCCTGGCTGGATCTCCCTCCACCCTGGCCACTCCGTAGACATTGCCTATCTTGTGCTTGATGTTCTCGATGCAGTGGGGACAGTCGATGTTCCTCGATACGAGCTTGGTCTTTTCCATGGAATGATCACCCTCCTCGAAGAGCGCGCGGCAATTGTCGTACCGTGTGGGCAGGACGGTCAAAAACACAAAGAACAAAGTGTTCTTCGTGCCTTAGTACACCATTTCATAAATACGGTCACGTATTTTTCCATGCTAAGCGGCTAGAGTGGGCGACGCCCGCTGGGATTGGATCTTGTTAAGCAACGCATGCAGATCGCGTCGGGTGAATCTCCACTCAAAGGGCTTGGCAATTTGCTCGTA
>JACPQF010000097.1 GCA_016190625.1 Chloroflexota bacterium
AAGCGGTGGGGAATCGCATCCGCTTTTTGGCACTATGTGGGGGGCAACAGCAGGTCTGGCAAACAATTCAGACCTCCTAGTGGGGACAGAATTCGCGGGTCTCTGCATATTGCCAGTTTTCGGCTGCATTTCTAGGGTGAGGGCATCCCCCGCTTTTCGTTCTTGGTGGTGCCCAGCGGGGCATGGATGTCCGTCTTCGGATACGAAGTGGCCTCAGCACTTTCTGTCGGACGTGTCTACGCCTGGCCAGCAGGCGCCGGGACAGGACTCCTGCCTCACGCTCAGCACCTGCAGCTCACGCGTCCCGTACCGGTAAACGGTAACCCCTTTGCAGCCTTCCTGATAGGCCAGCCAAAAGATGTTCCGCACGTCGTCCACCGTTGCCTCCATGGGAAGGTTGAGCGTCTTGCTCACCGCGTTGTCGGAGTACTTCTGGAAAGCAGCCTGCATTCGCACGTGCCATTCCGGCTCGACGTCGAAGGAAGTGACAAACAGCCGCCGCACATATTCGGGAATCTCGGTTAGGTGCTGGATGGTGGTGGTCGCCGAAACCTTCCGCATCAGCTCCTCGCTGTAGAAGCCTTCGCGACGTGCCAGCTCCTGGAAGTAGGGGTGGGTTTCGAAGAACTCCTCCCCCTCCAGGATGCGCCGCACGAAGCCTACGGCGAACAGTGGCTCGATTCCACTCGAACAACCGGCAATGACGCTGATGGTGCCGGTCGGCGCCACCGTCGTGACTGTGGCGTTTCGTAACCGTGGGCCACCTGCTTCAAAGTAGATGCTCTTCTCGTAGTTGGGGAAGGTGCCCCGCTTGGCGGCCAGCTCTTCCGACATGCGCCTTCCCTCGATCCACACATGACGCATGACCTCTTCGGCCGTGGCTAGGGCCTCGAGGGAGTTATACGGAATGCCCAGATAAATGAGGAGGTCGGCAAATCCCATGACGCCTAGACCGATCTTCCGGTTACCAGTGGAGATGTCGGCAACCTGAGGGAGCGGATAGTGGTTGATGCTCACGACGTTGTCCAGAAAATGGACTGACTTTCGCACCGTCCGGGTGAGCTTGTCATAATCTATGTGGTAGCCGTTTCTTCCCCGCTTGATCATCCTTGCTAGGTTGACGGATCCCAAGACGCATGATTCGTAAGGCAGCAGCGGCTGCTCGCCGCAGGGATTGGTGGCCTCGATCTGGCCCAGAGCGGGCGTGGGATTATGACGGTTGATTTCGTCGAGGAAAACTGCCCCCGGCTCGCCGCTGAGCCAAGCGTGATAGACCAGCGCGTCGAAGATCTCGCGGGCCAGCAGGGTTCGCCAAACTGCGCCGTCGCGAGGATTGATCAGGTCGAAATCCTCGCTTTTTTGGACGGCTTCCATAAAGGCGTCGGTCACCCCCACCGAAAGGTTGAAGGAGGTTATCCTTCCCCGTTCCGCTTTGGCTTTGATGAAGTCGAAGATAGCGGGGTGATCCACTCGAAGGATGGCCATATTGGCCCCTCGTCTGGTTCCCCCCTGCTTTATGACCTCGGTGGCCTGATTGTAAATGGTGAGAAAGGAAAGCGGTCCGCTTGCCATACCTTTGGTCGAGCGGACGATGTCTCCTCTCGGTCTTATGCGAGAAAAGGAAAAGCCCGTTCCCCCGCCAGTCTGATGGACGAGGGCCGCGTTTTTCAAGGTGTCGAATACACTTTCAAGCGAATCGTCGATAGGAAGCACGAAACAGGCAGCCAATTGCTGGAGCCTCGCTCCAGCGTTCATTAACGTCGGCGAGTTGGGCATGAACTCGAGGTTGCCCATCAGTTCGTAGAACTCGGCGCTCGTGCCGTTGATGTCGGCGTCGGGATCGTGGATCTTGTCGGCCTGAGCGATATTCCAGGCAACCCGGCAGAACATCCCATCGGGAGTCTCCACGACCTGACCCTCGTCGCCTTTGAGGAGATACCTTCGCTCGAGCACTCTTAGCGCGGTGGGCGTGAGCGTGGGAATCCTGGTTCTGGCCATGAGCTCCTCCTTCTAGCCCTAGTAACGGGCACCTCCGGCATTGCGGCTGGATCAAGATCTATGCCATGGGAAATACCCGCTGCCTGTGGTACGTTTTCTGCCGGCCTTTATAGCGCGACGGCCACTCTTGCCGCGCAAAAAACAGGGAGGTTGAAACCATGCAGATCAGAGACATCATGGGCAAGGAGCTGTACTATGCCAGCCCGACGTCTACTGTTCGTGACGTAGCCCAGATAATGCTGCGACACAACATCGGCGCCTTACCCATCTGCAACGGTAATAAGCTAATGGGGATTGTCACCGATCGCGATTTGGCAATCGAGTGTTGCACCGCCAACGTGGATCCTCAGACCGCCCAGATAAGCGAGTTCATGACGGTGAATCCGGTGACGGCGCGGCCCGATATGGACCTCAAGGATGCCTGTGAGCTAATGGCGAAGGAGCAGATCCGCAGGCTGCCAGTCGTCGATGGCGGTAAGCTCGTAGGAGTGATCTCGTTAGGCGATCTGGCGGTGAGCTTGCCCGGGGACCCCGCCGTTTTGGACGCTCTCGCCCGCATTTCGGTTCCCTGTCGCGTCCAGAACCAGGCCTTCTTGGGCAAGGCCGCTGGCGGTCCATCCGCATAGACTCCAGCGCCGTGGGTCATTTGGCGATGTGACGAAACACGGAGCAATCGCAAATGCAGCGGACAACTGCCCAAGGCGTATCAGCCGGTGGCGCTGGTCGAGCCACCAGGCGCGACTGACGCGTAGCGCCTCGCGCGGGGGCGCGAAATAGAAAGGTGACGGCCATCAGAAACAAAGACGTTGCCGAGATGCTAGAAGGCATAGCGGATCTGCTGGAGCTGAAGGGCGATAGCATCTACCGCATCGCCGCCTACCGCGAGGCAGCCCGCCGGATCGATAGTATGACCGAGGATATAGCAAACATCGACGCCGAGGGGCGCCTGGAGGAAATACCGGGTGTGGGACCGTCGATCTCCGCCAAGATCGACGAGTACCTGCGCACGGGACATCTGGGCTATCTCGACAGCCTAGGGAAACAGGTTGCGCCGGGCCTGGCCGAGCTGCTGAGAGTCCCCGGTCTTGGCGCCCGGCGGGCAGAGTTGGTCAATAAGGAGCTGGGCATCAAGTCGGTAGCCGAGCTGGTGGAGGCGGCGCGAGAGCACAGGCTCGACAAGCTGCCGGGGATCAGGGAGAAGATGGAGGAGAAGATCCTGCGGGAGGCCCTCAGGGTCACCCAGCGCACGAAGCGCCTTCTCCTCGGCGTAGCCTTGCCTGCCGCCGAAGAGGTCGTCGGCTTGCTCAGAGACCATCCTGCCGTGAAGCGCATCGACCCGGCGGGCAGCATACGCCGGATGAAGGAGACTATCGGCGACATCGACATTCTCGTCGCCTCAGACCGGCCCAAGGACGTCATGGAAGCATTCACCACTCTTCCCATTGCCAGGGAGGTGCTGGCCAAAGGCACGACGCGCGCCAGCATCTTGACCGAGGCGAATCTCCAGATCGACATCAGGGTTATCAAGCCGGAGGAGTACGGCTCGGCGCTCCAGTACTTCAGCGGCTCGAAGTCGCACAACATCGCCCTGCGTGAGCTTGCCATTCGCCGGGGTCTAAAGCTGAGCGAGTACGGCCTCTTCGACGACAGGTCTGATAAGCGCCTGGGCGGTAGGACCGAAGAGGAGATCTACGAGATCCTTGGCCTCGACTGGATGCCGCCGGAGCTCAGGGAAAACCGCGGCGAAATCGAAGCCGCTCTGGAGCATCGCCTGCCCAAGCTAGTGGAAGAGAAGGACATTCTCGGCGACCTACACCTGCACACCAAGTGGAGCGACGGCAGTGACACGGTCGAAGCGATGGTCGAAGCGGCGATCAAGCGGGGCTACAAGTATGCCGCCATCACCGATCACTCTCGCAGCCTGGGTGTGGCCGGCGGACTCAGCGACGAGGAGGTCAGGGAACAGCGCCGTCTGATCGAAGGGTTGCAGGACAAGTATGCCCCTTTCCGCATCCTCCACGGCTCAGAGGTCAATATCCGCACTGATGGGAACCTCGATTACGACGAGGAGACGCTGCGCCTGTTCGACATCGTGACGGTCTCTATCCATGGCGGTTTCGGCCAAACCCGGGAGAAGATCGACGGGAGAATCAGCAGCGCCCTGCGGCACCCTCTCACGCGGGTCCTCAATCATCCCACGGGCAGGCTCATCGGCAAACGCACCGGCTACGCCGTCGACCTCGAGGAGGTCTTGAAGCTGGCAGCGCGCATGGACACTGCCGTGGAGATAAACGCTCAACCGGATCGCCTGGATCTGGATGACATCTGGGCGCGCCGGGCCAAGCAGCTCGGCGTGATGGGCGCCATCGACAGCGACGCCCATTCTACTGGACATCTTGGTTTCATGCGCTACGGCGTTGCCGTGGCCAGGCGGGGCTGGCTGGAGAAGAAGGACGTCCTAAACGCGCTACCCCTAAATCGCCTCCTATCACGACTGCATTCCAGCAAGAAGGCGGCCTGACTTAACAAGCACGGCCCATTCAGGTGACGCCGTCGCCCAAGAGTATACAAGCTCCGATTCGAGGAGGACAACCAATGTTTGACAAACGGATGTTTTCTTTGGCAATCACCGTATTGCTGACGCTGGTCTCGCTGACGCTCCTCGGGGGAGCGCTGCCAGCAACGGCGCAGATCCAGCTTCCGAAAGTAGCAATCACGACCTTTCCGGCGGCTGGCCAGGCCGGCTTCCCTGTTAGCTTTTTCGGCGTAGGGTTTACGCCGAACGGCCGGGTATCGGTCGCCTTCGCCCTTGGCGCCGGTCTCCCCGCGGCGGAAATCACCGCTAACGGCATCGGCCAGATCAGCGGGTCCTTCGTGATGCCGTCCGCCAGCGCTTTGCCGGCCTTGACTGGAAACACGGTGGATATCTTCGCCGTCGATCGCACCAATGGGGCGCGCACGCTGCCGGCTCACTTCGAGTTCTCGCCCACCGCGCCGCTCGATTACGACTTCAGCAACGGCCACTTCTTCACCCAGGCCAACGGCTTTGCGCTGGGCGCCCATCCCAACGGC
Source organism: Chloroflexota bacterium (assembly GCA_016190625.1). Lineage (GTDB taxonomy): Bacteria > Chloroflexota > Dehalococcoidia > JACPQF01 > JACPQF01 > JACPQF01. Next base: position 5,071 of record JACPQF010000097.1, read on the forward strand.
TTCGGCGTGACCAACGAGCAGCGCTTCTCGGTGTTCGTCCGCTTCTTCGACGAGTTCCTGCGGCTGGGATCGGTGCCTCTCATCGGTTTTCCCGTCTCCCAGCGGTTCGTCCTGGACGGCTTCGAAACCCAGGCGTTTCAGAAGGCTATCTTCCAGTGGCGACCCGAGCGGGACGAGGTCTTCTTTATCAATGTGCTGGATGTTCTCCACGACCGGGGGTTCGACGATTTCCTGTTCGTGGTTCGCTCCGTTCCGCGCCCGCTAGATCCATCGTTCGACGCCGGCAAGACACCGCAGCAGGTCGTTGCAGATCGTTTGGCCTTGCTCAACGCCAACCCGGCGATTCGCGACTTCTACTTCTCGGTGGACAATCCCACCTTCCGCTTTGGCCTTCCCACGTCGCGCGTGGTGGACAACGGCAATCACTTCGCCATTCGTCTCCAGCGGGCGGTCCTCCAGCAGTGGAAGGTGGACGTGCCCTGGGCGCGCGCCGGCCAGGTGGTGGTAGCCAACGGCGGAGATATCGCCAAGGAGGTCGGACTGCTGCCGAACTTCGCCGAGCCACCTCAGGGTCCGCCCGTCTTCGGCCAAAACATCGTCGTGTTCAGCCCCACTCCCCTCACAGGAGTGCGCAGTCCGTTCCAGATCGTGGGCGACGCCCGGGTCTTCGAGGCGGTGGTCAACTTCGATCTTCTGGACGCTCGGGGGAACGTGATCGCCAGTGGCAACACGCTCGCCAGGAACGGCACGCTGTTCGCCAGGTTTGACCCTCAGGTCGCCTTTGTCGTGACCTCGCCCCAGGACGGCATTCTGCGGGTGTTCAACTTCAGCGCCGCCACAGGAGAGGTGGAGGCCAGAAACGTGGTCAACGTGCGAGTGACCCTCTCGCCCTAGCGGCCGAGGACTGCGGCTCAGATTCTCGCGGCAGCCCGGCCCGAAGCCCTATCGCAGGCATTCTAAGAACGTGCCAGGCGGACAACTCCAGGACGCTGAGGCTTCAGCCGGTAGTCTCGGACGAGACTTGTTGCTCAGCTGGCGCTACCGGCTAAAGCCTCAGCGTCCTGGAGCATGATGATTCGCGTCCAGCGCGGAAACCTGCGTTGCACCCCAACGGCCGAGAACGATCTTTTGGTTGTCACTCTGAGCCGAGAATGAAAGGAGCCTTGAGGGCCGCGTTCGCCTCTTGACCGGACTGGCCGCTGGTGCTACTATACCGCAAGGTGCTCCTGCACACTATCCTACCTCAGCCTGGCAGGCAGGACCGATTAGCGCGTCGATCAATCGCCCGCGGAAGGAATACCCGATGGGATGCCGCTCGTGTCTCACGCGAGTTCTTGTAGTTGGATTTATACTCCTGGTTGTCGTCGTGGGCGCCTGGGTCGCTTTCGGGCGGGAATGGCTGCCGATCAACGTGAGGCAGGCAAGCTTGCCGCCGGGCTCGAGGCTTCAGGCCGTCACGGGGGCGGCTCCGGCAGTTGCCACCGCCACTAACTCGTGGAAAACGCATCGCAATCAGAAGATCGGCCTGACCCTGCGTTATCCACCCACCTGGAAGCTGGTGGAGGACCCCGGCCAGACGGCGCTGGACCTCTATCCGCCTAATGCCGATCCCGACCTGCCGTGGCCGCACATCGCCGTCGCCTTCGCCGCCGACCAGCCGTACCCCGCCGAGCCGGCGCCGGTGCCTGGTCGCAGCCTGCCCCAGCGGATTACCGTAGGTGGCGTCGCCGGCCGGCAGACCGAAGATACCGGCTACGCCGTGCCGACCAGTGGTATTCACATCGAAGTGCCGTATCGGAAAGGCACGTTGACGCTAAGCGCACCCAAAGGCCCTTCCGTCAACCTTCTGCCGCAGTTTCAGGAGATATTGAAGACGGTCGTCATACAGCCATGACGAACCGGGTCTTGCGAGGAGATTCATGAGGCACGATTGGCCCTTGCCAGTAGATCGTGGGGGCGAATCCTTCGGCGGAAGGATTCGCCCCTACGGCTGGGGGAAAACCGGGCTTGCGAGGAAGCCTATGAATTGGCAAAACAGCAAAACGACCCTGGCGCTGCTCTGTGGCATCGTTCTCGCCCTCGTGCTCGCCGTGGTTCCGGCGGGGCTGGTTGGAGCCGCCAAAGACGTGGTGTTGCCGGTCCCGCCCGTCGAGCAGAGATTCAAGCCGCCCGAGCCAGCCGGCGGCAGATCGGATTCGGGCAAGGTCAACTGCCTGCCGGCTTCGGTGGCGATGACGTTACAGACCCTCGAAAAAGAGGGGAAATTGTCAGGATCGGCCACCGATTATCCCACGATTCGCCGGGCCTTCCGCAGGGTGGTTACCAACCCGGCCGATGGCATTGGCGTGCGGGTGGCCGAGATGCTGGTGCCATCGCTTACTAACAATGCCGTCAAGCCCACGGAGCTGGTCACCGACACGACCCACTGGCAGTCGGCCATAGAGCGCGAGCTATCGGCGGGCTATCCGGTCATCGCCATTATTCCCGATTGGACCCTGCTGGCTGGCCCGTCGCGAGCCAAGGTTCCTTTCGCCCACGCCGTCACCATCGCCGGATTGAAGAACGGCAACGTGCTATATAACGATCCTTGGGACGGCGTTCAATACTCGATGCCGATCAAGGATTTCGGCAAGGCCTGGGCCTTGAAATGGCCAGACGGCGTCGTGTTTGGCGGGTTGACGTTTAGCCCGAACAGCCAGTCGCCCAAGACCTCTACTCCCGAGGAAGTGCTCGCCGAAAGCATCACGGCCATGCGTAAGCTTCCGTTGCTGGCGATAGAGACCGAATCCAGTCTGATGGGGCTGGGGGCATCGGGCAAGCTCACCATCGCCCGGCCTGGTAGCCTCGATGGGAAGGGCAGTCTAGCGGGGGTAACGTGGTCGGTAGCCACTGCTAACGGTTACGCCGATTTCAGGGTTCAAGGACAGGCTATCGGCGTGGTGCCGGCCAGCGATGCGGTGGCAGCGACGCTCGATTCCCTGGTGGCGTTGCCCAGCTACGCCTCTGACTGGAAGCAGCGGCAGGAAGAGGACCATTTATGGTTGGAAGGGCAGCTCAGCACGGACGCGCTGGAGGATGCGGTCCGCCGACTGGGCGCCGAGATCCCGGGGAAACCCCATGCTCGCCTTCTGCTCGACGTCGATCCGGCTTCCAAGGTCTGGCGTGAGCTGCGGGTCGTCCTATCCTGGCCCTTCGTACAGTCGACGGTCCTGGGCAGAAAGATCGAGTTTGGCCCCAGCGGCAGCGTCGGTCTCAAGTTCCAGGTCGAATGGAATTAGAAAGTATACAAGGTGATCAGGCGCTTTTCGGCCTCGGCTTCGATCTTGGCCGTGACCTCCACGTAGTTGGCGATGCTGGAGTTCTTGAGCTTGCGCCTGAGGAGCTCGTCCAGTTGGTAGATGCCCGCCGAATTGCTCATGGCGATCTCGATGCCGACGGGCTTCAGCTCACCCTTCTTTATCGTCACGCTGTCGATGGCCGCCGCCGAGACGGAGTGAATGTTTACTTTTCCCGCCTCGAACGGTATGCGGGAGCGCCCCTGGGTCATGTCTAGCGTGTCGCCAACCTTCACGGCCCCCGCTTCGATCGTGAGGCATGGGACGTCCCAATGGTGGGCGTAGATGGCGTGGGAGACCTCCGAGGAGATGATAATCCGCTGCTCGGGGGCGTAGATGCCGTCCAGAAGCTCCCGCAATTTCGGCTGGGCCAGGACGACGCTGAACCGCTCGTGGTCCTCGCGGTGGACGGACATGCCTACGTCGTGTAGAAGAGCGGCAAGAACGACCACAACTTCGGCGTCCGCTCGCGTCATCTGATAGTTGGTCACCACGCTCGGCTCGATTCCCCCGTCGAAGAGGAGCCGCAGCAGGCGCAGGGAGCCGTTCGCCACAATGCGAATATGCACCTCGCCGTGGTCGCTCATGCCCTGCCGGTCGACGGCGTTGATGTTGGCGCAGCGCCAGAGTTGGCGAAGCTCGACGTCGGCGTTCACTCTATCGATAATCTTCTCCAGAGTCGGGTTGTGCCTGACTGGAAGGGTGATCGGCTTGGCGGCATCATCTGGATCAATATTTGAATACATGGCTTTGTTGGTAGGGTATAGGGTAAAGGGTATAGGGGAGAGGGGAGAGGACGTTCCCCCCTCTACCCTCTACCCTATACCCTCTACCCTATCCTAACCTCCCCGTAATATAGTCCTCGGTTCGCTTGTCGCTTGGGTTCGTGAATATCTTCGCCGTCTTATCGAATTCGATCAGCTCCCCGGCTCGGTCGAGGGCCGGCATGAGCACCGCCGTCCAGTCCGAAACTCTTGCCGCCTGCTGCATGTTGTGGGTGACGACTACCACGGTGTAGGCCTGGCGAAGCTCCCGCATAAGGTCCTCGATCTTCAGGGTAGCGATGGGGTCCAGGGCGCTCGCCGGCTCGTCCATTAGCAGCACCTGCGGGTCCACGGCCAGGGCTCGGGCGATGCAGACTCGCTGTTGCTGGCCCCCAGAGAGGGCCAGGGCCGACTTGCGCAGCTTGTCCTTCGCCTCGTCCCAGAGAGCCGACCGCCGCAAGCTTCTTTCGACGATGTCGTCGAGGGCACGCTTCTCTTTGATGCCGTGGATGCGCGGGCCGTAGGCTACGTTGTCGTAAATGGACTGGGGGAAGGGATTGGGCCGCTGGAAGACCATTCCCACTTTTCTACGCACTTCCACCACATCGACGTTTTGAGCGTAGATACTCTGGCCCGAGACAAGCACCTGGCCCTCGAGGCGAGACCCGGGAATGACCTCGTTCATGCGATTGATGGTGCGGAGAAGGCTGGACTTGCCCGAGCCAGAGGGCCCGATAATGGCGGTGATCTGATTGGCAGGGACATCCAGGTCGATATGCCGCAAGGCGAGAAACTTGCCATAGTAGAGGCTCACGCCGACGATCCGGACCTCAATCCTCTGATCCAAGGACACCTCCAACGGTAGCCTTCAGTCCTTCTTTGGAAGGACCGCCAGCTTGGCGGAACTAGATGTCGTCTAGCCGCATATTTTTGATCGCCTGATAGCTATTATCTGAGTCTCGTTACAATCATACTATTAACTCGGCTGCTAGTCCAGCCAACGTGAGGGTAGAGGGTAGAGGGTATACGGTGTAGGGGAGGGGGCGTTCCACCCTCTACCCTATACCCTCTACCCTCTACCCTACCTCCGCCTCAGCCGCATACGTATCGCCGTTGCCGCGGCGTAGGCGATGACGACCAGGGCGAGAAGAACCAGGGCGGTGCCGTATTGCAGGCTCTCGGGCATTTTGGGCACCTGGGTGGCGATGACAAATAGGTGATAGGGCAGGGCCATGACCTGGTCGAAGGGAGAGGTGGGCAGCCGGGGCAGAAAGAAGGCGGCCGCCGTAAATAGGATCGGCGCCGTCTCTCCCGCCGCTCGGCCGAGGGCGAGCACTACGCCGGTGAGAGTGCCCGGCAGGCCATGGGGCAGCACCTGATAGCGCACCGTCTGCCATTTCGTCGCCCCCAGCGCCAGGCTGGCATAGCGATAGTCCTGCGGCACGGCGCGAATGGCCTCCTCGGCGGTGGTGATTATGACCGGCAGCACGAGGACAGCCAGAGTCAAGGAGCCGGCGAGGAGTGATGTGCCGAAGCCGAGAAACACCACGAACAGGCCCAAGCCGAAAAGTCCATATACCACCGAGGGAATGCCGGCGAGGTTCACGATGGCCATGCGGATGATCTTCGTCAACCGATTGTCCGGCGCGTACTCGGATAGATAGACGGCGGCGCCGATGCCGAGAGGAACCGAGAAAACCGCCGTTCCCACCACGAGCAGGGTAGTGCCCCAGATGGCAGGGAAGATGCCCCCCGCCTTCATTCCCCGTTTGGGCATGGCGCTGACAAATTCCCAGCTTATGGCCGGAGCGCCTTTCGCCACCACGTAGGCCACGATCCCGATTACCGGCAAGACGACGAGCAAAGCGCAGAGGGCCATGATGAGGAAAGCGGCCTTCTCTGTGGTCCTACTCGACATTATTCGCTCCTCTTCACGGCGTTGGTAGGGGCGGACGGCCGTCCGCACCTACGGTGGATTGAGTGCGACATCATTCGTACTTCTTCTTCATGCGATGGAGTACCAGGTCGGCGCCGGTGTTTATCAGGGCGGTCATGACGAAGAGGACGATGCCGACGGCAAATAGCGCGGCGTAGTGGTCGCTGCCCCGTGCCGTTTCCCCCATCTCGGCGGCAATAGTAGCGGTCATTGTTCGCACGGGCTGGAGTATGGTCGTGGGAATCACCGCGGCGTTGCCGGTTACCATCCAAACCGTCATCGTCTCGCCGATGGCCCGACCGATTCCCAGCATGATGGCGGCAAGAATGCCGGAGGCGGCGGCGGGGACGGTCACGGCGCGAATGGTCTGCCAGCGGGTAGCGCCCAGAGCGTACGAGGCGTGGCGGAAATCGTCCGGTACGGCCCGTATGGCGTCGTCGGCGATGCTGATTATGGTTGGCAGGGCCATGTAGGCCAGCATGATACTGCCGGTCAGGGCAGTAAGGCCGGTGGGGAGCCCGAAGACGTTCTTCACCACCGTGGCGACCACCGCATAGCCGACGAAGCCGAGCAATACCGAAGGAATGCCGGCCAACAACTCAATGGTTGGTTTGAGCACGTCCTTTATCCATGCGGGCGCTACCTCGGCCAGGTAGATAGCGACGGCCAGGCCCAGCGGCAGGGCGATGGCGACGGCGCCCGCGGTGACCAATAGGGAGCCGAGAACCAGCGGCAGAATCCCGAACACACCGGAGAGAGGATACCATTCCGCTCCAGTTAGAAAGGGAATCGGGGAATAGTAGCGGACGAGTGGGAGACCCTCACGCAGGAGGAATATCAGGATAAGAGCGACGAAAAGAACTGCGGCTCCTCCCGCGAGGAAAACCAGTCCCTCGGCAATTCGATCGCCTAACCGCGCCACTCTTCGCCTTACAGGAAGCCGTGCGCTACGCATAGACTAGCCCGCTATTCCGCCAACGGAACGAAGTCGAGGTCGAGAACGATCCGCTGTCCTTCGTCGCCAAGGACGAAGTCCATGAACGCCTTGACCACGCCCGCCGGCTCGCCGCGGGTGTAGAGAAACAGGGGCCGGGAGATGGGATAGGTTCCCTTTTGGATCGTCTCCACGCTGGGCAGCACACCTGGCTCACCCGGGTTGGCCGCCATGGCGATTGCCTTCTGCCTGTCGCTCACATAGCCCAGACCGTAGTAGCCGATGGCGTTCAGATTGGTCGCCACCTCGTCGGCGATAGCTTGAGAGGAAGGCATCAGCAAGGCTGAACGGGCAAACTCCTCGGGTCCTTTTTCTTTTCCCCGCCTGAGGACGTGCTCCTTGAAGTAGACGTGGGTGCCGGAGTTGCTCTCTCGCGATAGGACCAAAATGCTGCCATTTCGTCCTCCCACCTGTTTCCAGTTGGTGACCGTGCCCATGAAGATATCCCTGAGCTGATCCAGCGACAGCTTCTCCACGGGATTGCTCGGGTTGACAACCACTGCCAGGCCGTCGAGGGAGACCTTGAACTCTACCGGCTCCACCCTGTTCTTCTGAGCGGCCGCCATCTCCTCCTCCTTCATCGCCCGGGAGGACGCAGCGATATCGGTGGTTCCGTTGATCATGGCGGCAATGCCGGTGCCGGATCCGCCTCCGGTTATGGCCACGAACACTCGCGCATTCTCGTCCATGAACTGCTCGGCCCACGACTGGCAGAGGTTGACCATGGTATCCGACCCCTTGATCTTAATGGACCCGCTGGAGCCACTCTGGCGGCTGTCGTTGGCCGATTGGCAGCCCAAGATGGTCACGGCAGCCAGCGCTACCAGAAGCGCCTTTTCCGCTGGACCGTTCCATTTTCCCCGCATGTTTCTTCCTCGTAATTCGGCGCGGAGCCTTACGATATCAGCCTGGCCAGCGCAAATGCTGCTGTGGCAGCAATGCCGCCAATGAGCACGGTCTGGAAGGCGCTTGCCAGGGGCGCCGCGGTGGTTGCCAGGCCTTTGGCATAGCCCAAAATCGCTAGGGCGGCAAGCGTGACCACGACCGAGACCACGAGCGCTTCCGATGGATGAGGGATGACGATGTAGGGTCCGAGCGGAATAAATCCGCCGACGATGTAGGCTCCCCCGATGGTCAGGCCGCTAATGATAGCGCGCCGCGGTGAGGGCCTTTCGAGGCCAAGCTCGAAGCGCATCATGAAATCGATCCAGGCTTCGGGCCGCTGTCGCAACGATCCTGCTGCTCGGCTGCTTTCCTCCGCGGTCAGGCCATAGGATTGGAAAATGCCTGATACCTCCGATTCTTCCACTTCCGGCAAGTTGGCTATTTCCCACTGCTCCCGGCGTCGCTCCGCCTGGTAATGGTCGGCATCGCTTTTCGAAGCAAGGTAGCCGCCCAGACCCATGGCAATCGACCCGGCGGCGATTTCGGCGAGGCCGGCGACGATGATAATTGCGGTGGAGTTGACGACCCCGGATAGACCGGCCGCCAGGGCGAAAGGCACGGTCAAACCATCGGCCACCCCGAGGATGATGTCCTTGACTCTTTCGGGGGCACTGAAATGTGTCTCGACATGACGCCGTCGCAGCATGGCTATTCTCCTGACCCGTTTCTTTCTGGCTTCGATGTAAAGGAGCACTCGATAGCCGGCATGGTGCAAGGTTAGTGCCACAGGGGTGCGGGAAACACGAAGTCACCAAGATCGACAATGCCGCTACGAAGTCCGCTACGAAGGCTCACGAATTGCGGCTTAGATCTGCTCTGCCGGCGAGCCGCCCGGGTTCAGGGCGGCCGAGACGCAGACATATGTGACCCCTTCTGCTAGTATACATTGTGGGGTACGTTCTGTATAGCGAGCGAAAAGGGGAATCAATACATTGAAACGTTGATCTCTTCCATACGACCAGTGACGGTGAAGACCACTCTCTCGCAGATGTTGGTGGCCCTGTCGGCGATTCGCTCCAAATTGTGGGCTACCCACAGAAGATGGGTAGCTCGCGTTATGTTCCGGGGGTCGCCGATCATGAAGGTCAGCAGCTCGCGGTAAACCTGATCGTAGAGAGCGTCTACCTCGTCATCCTCGGCGGCCAGCAACTTGGCGGCTTCGGCGTCCCTGGAGACGAAGGAGTCGATCGATTTCCTCAGCATCTCCCGAGCCTTCTCGGCCATGCGGGGGATATCTACCAGTGGTTTCAACAGAGGCTCGTCGGCGAGCATGAGGGTGATTTTGGCGATGCCTTCGGCATGGTCGCCCATCCTCTCCAATTCCGTGCCGATGAGGAGCACGGCGACGATGAGCCTGAGGTCGCGGGCCATGGGCTGCTGGGTTGCCATAAGACTCAAGCAGTTCTGCTCGATCTCGTAGCGTTTTCGGTTCACCAGGAGGTCGGCGGCGACGATTCGCTCGGCTTCCTTGCGGTCTCTGCGCCTGAGCGCCTCGACGGAGGCGTCGATGGCTTTGTCCACCATGCTCGCCAGCTCCAGCATCTCGTCCTGAATCTGTTGGAGTTGCTTCTCGAAGATGAGTCTCGTACCGTGCATCTCCTTCTCCTATCCAAACCTGCCGGTGATGTAGTCCTCGGTCCGCTTGTCTCTCGGATTCGTGAACACCTGCTTGGTCTCCCCAAACTCGACCAACTTGCCGATGCCGTCCTCGCCCGCCAACATGAAGGCGGTATGATCGGCAACCCGGGAGGCCTGCTGCATGTTGTGGGTCACGATAACTATGGTATAGTCGCCTCTTAGCTCGGTTATGAGCTCCTCGATCTTGTAGGAAGCGATGGGATCGAGGGCGGAACACGGCTCATCCATGAGGAGCACCCCGGGATCGACGGCCAGAGCCCGCGCTATGCACAGCCGCTGTTGCTGGCCGCCGGAGAGGGCCACTCCCGAATCCTTCAGCTTGTCCTTCACTTCGTCCCACAGCGCTGCTCGCCGCAAGCTCCTCTCCACCGATTCGGCGAGTTCCGACCCGCGGTGAAACCTTGTGAGCTTGATTCCGGCAGCCACGTTGTCGAAGATCGACATCGTGGGAAAGGGATTGGGACGCTGAAACACCATTCCCACCGATCGTCTTATCTGCACCGGGTCCACTTCCGGGCTGTAGATGTCCACTCCGTTCAAGATCACCTTGCCGCACACTCGCGCTGCGGAAATCGTCTCATGCATCCGATTGAAACATCTGATTAGCGTCGACTTGCCACATCCGGAGGGACCGATCACGGCTGTCACCCGATTGGGGGGAACATCCATGTCGACTTCCTTCAGCGCCTGTACCCGCCCATACCAGGCGCTCAAGCGCTCTACCAGCACCCCTTCTGTCGCTCCGCTCACTGTCTCTTCCTTTGTCCTCGTCAATGTTACCAAAACTGTCACCTCGTCGTTATGTGCCTTCCCCGCGCCACTATCCTCACGACAATACTGACGATGAGGATCATCGCCGTGAGCACGAAAGCGCCAGCCCAGGCCTGAGCCTGCCAGTCGTCGTAGGGCGAAATGGCATAGGCGAACACTTGCAGCGGCAAAGCCGCTATGGGCTGTCCCAAACCCGAGTGCCAGAAGCGATTCCCCAGAGCGGTAAACAGGAGGGGAGCCGTTTCGCCAGCCACCCTCGCCACCGCCAGGAGAATACCCGTCACTATGCCTCCTGCCGCCGTCGGAATGACGACGCTGACGATCGTTCGCCAGCGAGGAACGCCCAAAGCCCAGGCCCCTTCCCGGAGCGACCGCGGCACCATTCTTAGCATCTCTTCCGTAGTCTTGGTCACCGTGGGAACCATAATAATGCCTAGGGCAATGCCGCCGGCGATGGCGGAGAAACTCCGCATCGGCAGCACGATCACCGTGTAGACAAAGATACCGACGGTGATCGAAGGAACTCCGGTCAATACGTCGGTGATGAAGCGTACGAGCTTGCTAAACCAGCCCTTTCCATACTCGGCCAAATGAACACCGGAGAAGATGCCGATAGGCAAGGATACGCAGCAGGCCAGGCCAAGGAGGATAAGGGTTCCGACGATGGCATTGGCCATTCCCCCGCCTGTCTCGCCCACCGGCTTGGGAAGCTGAGTCAAAAAGGCAAAGTTGAGAGCCGTTGCCCCTCGCACGGTCACATAAGCCAGAATACTGACCAGAGGGACCAGCGCCACCCCGACACAGGCCACCACAAGGGCTATCATCACCAAGCTCTTGGCTTTTCTCCAACCGTAGCTCCGAACGATCATTCTCTTTGCGCTCCTTTTGGCCCCCCGGCAATCCGCCACACCAACAGCCGGGCCAGGGCATTAAGGAGTATCGTTACAAACAGAAGTACCAGCCCCGTCTCGACCAAAGCGGCCAAGTAGAGGTTGTAGGTCGCTTCCGAGAACTCGTTGGCGATGACCGACGCCATGGTGTGACCTGGTGCGAACAGGGACGCGGAAATCTCGTGCCGATTGCCAATCACCATCGTAACGGCCATGGTTTCCCCCACGGCGCGACCGAGGCCCAATACTACCGCCCCCACTATTCCCGGGCGGGCGTAGGAGACCACCGCCTTCGATATCATCTCCCAGCGCGTCGCTCCCAGCGCGAGCATCGCCTCCCGCTGGCTGTTGGGTACGGCCATCAGGACCTCACGCGAGATGGCAGTTATGGTCGGGACGATCATTATCGCCAGAATTAGCCCGGCCGAGAGCATGCCAAGGCCGTACATTGGTCCCTGGAATAGCGGGAAGAAGCCGAAGTTATTCCCTAGCATGGGTTCGACTGAGGTACGCAACCAAGGGTTCAAGACGAAGATGCCCCAAATCCCGAAGACGACGCTGGGGATGGCGGCGAGCAGCTCGATCATGAGTGATATTGGTCCTCTCACCCAGGCGGGTGCAAGCTCGGCTAGAAAAATGGCCGAGCCCAGGCTCACAGGAACGGCGAGCAGCAATGCCAGAAGCGAGGACACAATCGTGCCGTAGATGAAAGGTAAGGCGCCGAAGTTCTTGAAGACCGGGTCCCAGGTTCGTCCGACGAGGAAGCCAAGGCCAAACTGCTGGATGGCAGGCCAGGAGGATTTCGCCATCGCTATTGCCATTGCCAACACCAATAGGACGATGAGGCCGGCAAAGGCGAGCGCAACCAGCCGGAACGTTACGTCCGGCAGGTTTTCACCCCGAAGACGGGAGCGTTTCTTTGTTGCGGATATGATCTTCATACCTTCTCGTACTATCGTCATCATCCCTACTGCAGCACAGGCTTGCCGTTAGACGACACCGACTTGAGCTTGGCCTCCGCCTTCTGAACAACCTCGCCAGGGAGAGGGGCGTACAGAAGGTCTTTGGCGTAGGCCTGTCCTTCGTGGGTAGCCCACCATAGAAACTTCGTGACCGCCTGTCCCTTGGCCTGATCCGCTTGCTCCTTGTAGATGATGATATAAGTGTAGCCGGCGATCGGATAAGCGTTCTTTCCCGGAGCGTCGACGATGGACACTCGCAGGTCGGCGGGCATCGTCGCTGCCGCCCCGGCGGCCGCCGCCGTCGTGCTTTCGATCGTCGGCTCGACGAAATCGCCATCCTTGTTTCGGAGAGTGGCGTAGGGCAGTTTGTTCTGGGAGGCGTAGGCCAGCTCGACGTAGCCTATGGCTCCGGGCGTTTGCTTGACCTGTCCGGCGACGCCCTCGTTCCCTTTAGCTCCCAGGCCTGCCGGCCAGTTAACCGCCGTGCTCTTACCAACCTTGGACTTCCACATCGGGCTAACTGTGCTTAGATAATCAGTGAAGATGTTCGTGGTCCCACTGCCGTCCGACCGGTGAACGACGGTTATTGTTTGATCGGGCAGCTTCATCCCTTGATTCAGAGACATAATCTTCGAGTCGTTCCAATTGGTTATCTCTCCCAGGTAGATACCCGCTAGGACATCGGGAGTTAGCTTGAGGCCGGACGGAGCTCCGGGGAGATTGTAAGTAACTACCACGGCGCCTATCACGGTAGGTATGTGGAGGAGCTCACCTGGGGCCGCTTTGAGCTGGTCGTCGGTGAGGGGGGCGTCGCTGGCGCCGAAGTCCACCGTCTTCTGGGTGATCTGCTGGATTCCGCCACCGCTGCCGATAGACTGGTAATTGATTCTGACCGAGGGGGCGACTTTGGTGTACTCGTCAAACCACTTGGAGTAAAGCGGATAGGGAAACGTGGCACCCGCGCCATTTATCAGCAACGATTGTCCGCTTCCGCCAGTTCCAGGCGAACCACCAGATGGGGAACCACAGGCAGTAGCCATGACGACCACCAAAGCAGCAATGGGCAAGATTGGCCCGAACCATCGGCTCCTCAGCCGAAATCTCGGTTGTTTCATTCTTTCTTCCTCTTTTTTCTTCTTTGGTCTTTATGATAGCAGCCTGAGGTTATCGGCCAGTGATCACGAGGTTAGCGGAGGGTAATGCCGTGTAAATTCTCTGTAAACGAAGGCCGTCAGCAATCAGCTTTCAGCCGTCAGCTTGACGAAACTAGGCGGCGACCGGCTTCACTCAGTTGGCAGGGCCTACGCGGTGCTGACTCAATAAATCTGACCTGCGCTCGTCTGTAGGGGCGAAGCTTTGGCGCTGAGCCTTGGACTAGCGCTCCACGCGCCTTCGCCAATGCTTCGCCCGCCCCGAGTTTGCACAACGCTCACGCCTGTTTCCTGCGGCACAGAAAATTGCGGCGACGACCCGGGCGGGCTAAGTCTTTCCGAGAAGGACGATCATGGTTGAGAGCCCAGACCTACCGATTCTGCGAATGCTTAGCCCCTACGAGCACAGCACGCCGGACTCCACGAGAGGCGACTGCGTAGGTACTGTCAGTTTATCGATGCATTTAGCAGCGCGGCGCAAAGGAACTGAGCTCCCTGAAGGCTGACGGCTGATTGCTGATAGTGCCTACACACTCGTCAGAGGCAGGCTGAAGTGGAAAGTGCTGCCCCCGCCGCGCCCAGCGGGCACCCGGCTCTCGACCCAGATGTTGCCACCGTGGGCCTGGACGATATGCTTGGCGATGGCTAGCCCTAGCCCGGTGCCACCCGAGGAGCGGGACTTGTCGGCCTTGTAGAATCTTTCGAAGATGCGGGCAAGGTCGTCGGCGGGAATTCCGACTCCGGTGTCGGCGACAGACACGGCGACGCCGGACACTTGTGGTTCTGTCGCAGGAAGGACGGACACGATGATTTTGCCTGGTGGCGGCGTGAATTTGATGGCGTTATGGATCAGGTTCACCAGAACTTGCCGGATTCGCTCGCCGTCGGCGACTACTATCGGCAGATCGCCCGTCACTTCCGTCGCCAGCTCGATGCCGGCTCTCTCCGCCTGGGCCTTCATTCTCTCGACGGTTTGCCGCACCAGAGGTCCGAAGTCGGTAGGTTCCATCTTGAAGTCTACCTGGCCGGATTCGATGCGGGACAGCTCGAGGAGCTCACGCACCATCTGCGTCATCTCGTCGACCTCGATCTCCATTTTTCGCAGGAAGTCCTTCGCCGCCGGTGGATCGTCCATGGCCCCGTCTTGAAGGGTTTCGACGAGAGCGCGCATCGAGGCCAGCGGAGTACGGAGCTCGTGAGAGACGTTGCCGACGAATTCACGCCGCACGGATTCTGCCCGCCTAACTTCCGTCAGATCCTGGAGAACGACCAGGTACTGCGCCGAATTGCTATCCCTGACCGCTGTAGCTACTCCCTTCACGTAGCGCTTTGATGCCTGCAACTGGAACAGTCGTACACATGGTTGGGCTTTCGCCTGGATACGGCACTCAGTGAGGAGTTGGACAAGGTCGTGGTCCCTCACAGCCTCGGCTAACGACTGCCCCTGTGCCCTTTCGTTAGACGTACCCAGAATAGATTCGGCGGCGCGATTCAGCAGCGTCACCTTTCCGTCACCATCGGTGATCACGATACCGTCGGCCATGTTAGCCATAATGGCTGCCAGTTTGCCGTGCTCCTCGGATATGGCCGAGATGGTGGCCTTGAGTCGCTCTGCCATCCGGTTGAAGGCATTCGCTAGCTCGCCCAGCTCCACGGGCGAATCTATGCGAATCCTCTGATCGAGGTTGCCCGACGCCAGGGCCGCTGCCATTCGCTCCAGGCGTTTCACAGGCTCGGTCGTGACCCTGGCCAGATACATAGCGACGAGAATCGCCAGGAAGGCGGCGGCTCCAGCAGCGGCGGCAATAGTCCGGGCGATGTGGCCGAGGGATCGGTCTATCTCCGTAACCGCCAGCGCCACTCTTGCCACTCCCACAACTTTCTCGCCCACCTTAATGGGCACGGCGACGTACATCATGTCGTAGCCGACCGTAGAGCTGTGTCGAGAGCTCTCGCCGACGCCAGAGGCCAGGGCTTGCCGGATTTCTGGCCTCGCGCCGTGGTTCTCCATCATCGCCGGGTTTTCGATAGAGTCGCCCTGAACCACACCGTCGAGGTCGACTATGGTCACCCTTGCGCCGGTTTCGCCTCCCAGCCTCTTGGCCAGCGTGTCCAACTCCTCCGCTGTCCCTCGAGCAGAGAAGTATTGCTCGCTATCGATGGACACCAGTCTGGCCTCGGCAATAAGCCGGGATTCCAAGTTTCGCAGGTAGTTGTCACGAACGAATTGAAGCAGATAAACCGAAAGGAGGAAAGTCGCGAGAACGATAAGGGCCACATAAGATGAAGCGATGCGCCAGCGAATACTCTTGAACAAAGAAGCTCCTTTCCAAATGCCGTCAAGCGAGCTTGGGGCTAACGTTCGCTCTCACATATCACGCCCTCTTGTTAACTCGTGGGGGCGAATCCTTCGGCGGAAGGATTCGCCCCTACGTACGGCCATTGCACGCTGACGATCCTACCCGGCGAACCGGTAGCCCACGCCACGCACCGTTTCGATGAGTCTCGGCTCGCTGGGATTAGCTTCTATCTTCTCGCGTAGGCCCCTGACGTGCACGTCCACGGTCCTGGTTTCACCGGCGTAATCGTAGCCCCAGACCCGTTCGAGAAGCTGTTCACGGGTCAGAACCTGTCCCTTGTGAGCCACCAGAAACGCCAGCAGGTCGAATTCCTTGGGCTTTAGTGGCACCTGCTTGCCTTTTAGCGTGACGCTGTGTTGTCGGAAGTCGATATGAAGCGCTCCCACCACCAGCGGCTCCGCAGCGGAGCCATCCTGCCCCAATGCCGCCTCTTGTCGCAGCATCTGCGCCCTACGCAGCACCGCCTTGAGGCGCGCCAATAGCTCCCGCATGGAAAAGGGCTTGGTCATGTAGTCGTCGGCGCCCAGCTCGAGGCCAACCACTTTGTCGACCTCGTCGTCTTTGGCCGTGAGCATGATGATCGGCACGATCATGTCCTTGCGAAGAGTGCGGCAAACCTCGAGGCCGTCCATTATGGGGAGCATAACGTCGAGGACAATAGCGTCCGGCTTCTCGTTTCTTGCCACCTCGATAGCCTCAACCCCATCGTAAGCCGCGCACACGTCGTGCCCCTCGCGCAGGAGGTTGTATCTTATCGTTTCAACCAATGTGCGTTCATCGTCGACGACCAGGATTTTCGCCATGGGTCCTCCTTGCCTAATTATACTTCACCAGGGTCGATCCCATCTAACCATTATGGTATCGTTCCACGTGGTTATTTGGCCCAAGAAAATGCCGGCCAGCTATCTTTACGCAGATTGTACCCAACTACCTCTGCAAGGCTTGGCTCGTCGTCAGCCAGTAGTATCTTCGCCACCATTCTCATCCTCGCGGACCACTACCAGGCCGGACCGACTGGTCTTTTTTCGCACGACAAGCACATGACAGGTTGCGTGGTCCATCACCTAAGAGGCCACACTCTTGTAGAAACAGGACGAGGGGGGAGTATGTACGAGACGGGCGGGACATTGTGGTGGACATTGATCTGGAAGAGTTCATTGACCGGTTGCTGGCGTTATTGGGAAGAGGCTGGTGGCGCATGGCAGGTAGCCCACAGGCGGCAGAGGCCATGCCTAACGCATGGTTTAAGGAACAGGGTCTCGTGAGCCTCACTGCGAGGTATGCTGCGTTACAACAATCTAGGAAACCGCCGGATAGGATGAGTACGTCCGGTGGTGTGGGAGGACGGGGACCGTGAGGTCCCCTCTTACCCGATTGCCTCGTCGCTACTTTACGGACCCCTCAAAGCTGATGGTGCTTTCCATGGAGATGGGCCACGATTGCGGTCCCGTCTCCACCTGCCCGGATAGCCGCTGGCTCATTTTGCTGCGTCTGATCCAGCCAGTGGCTTCCTCTAACTCTATGGTTCCTTCCTGCGTGCCGGACAGCTTGAAGACGGCTGCCCCACCCGTCCCAGAAGAGGCCAAGCTCTCGACCTGAGAGGACACGGCAATGGAGGCGACTCCCCCTTTGCGCCCTGTCAGCTTCCAGGTATTGTCCGAGACCATGGGGTATCCCCTGGTGAGGGTGATCCTCCTCGTCCAGGCGTCGCCGATCTTCACCGGCTTGTCCGGATATATCGACAGCGCGTTCTGCATGCTTTCCTTCATCGCCTCGTCGCCAAACTGTTCTTTCAAGCCCTTTTCCAGAGCTGCCCTATCCAGCCCAGGTACGGAACTAAGATTCTCAATCATCCGGGCAAGCATGTCGTCTATTCCCTGGATATCGTTCACCATACCGTTCGAGGCAAGCTTCATGGCGAAGCCCTGGCCGATCAGAGCGGCGAACCCCTGCGCTGCCGGCGGAACCACTTTGGGACGCTTGTCAGAGTCGTATTCCAGGCTCCCCAGCGGGCTCTTCTGTTTGAACAGCGCCCAATCGTAGGTAACGTTGACCGAGCTGGAGCCCTGCTTGTCGACCTCGCTGGCTTCAAAAGCGTAGCCGAGGCCGATGGTTTGAGAGATATCCACGTCATTGCCCTGTATCTTTTGCGAGATCTGCTGTTCGGTGACCATCCGCATCGTATAGGTCTTCCCCTTGCTCAAACGCAGTTGCAGGGAGGTCTTATCGCTGCCGCACGATATCGTCGACAGGACAATCACCGAAACCAGCAGCAGCGAGAACAGGATCGCCGGAGCCTTCTTCATGTCGAATCCTCCTATTGGGGCGCTACGGGTACGAGGCCAGCGCGCGAAAACCGTTGATCGAACGAGTATATCCCGTTGATCCCCTCGCTGCGGGAGCAGGCCGCAATTAGCGCATCGCCGAAGTTGGCTGCGCCGGTCTGAGGCAGGCAAGCCGCCAGAGCAACATGAGCCTCGACCTTGTCAAATCCGATGGCCACGATGTTTTCCCGCGCCAGAAAGTTGATGACGAGCGCCGCCACCGTCGATCGGTCGATGTTGTAGACCGGCCCGGCAAGCGTCCACGCGCTCTCTGCTAAAGTAATTATCGTCAGACCGAGAGGTTGTTCCGAGTCGATAAGCCTGCGAGCCCTTTCTGCTTGGTCGGGAACATCGCTCAGAAGATACCAGAGAACGACGTTGGTATCCACGGCGCGCAATGGGTCAGGCATTCTCGTCCCTCTTCTCATGATCTCGAGCGATAGCGTCCATCACCGCTTCCTCGAGTTCCCTGGCGGTGGTAGCCCTTGGCTCTTGACCCTGCCGGTGGAGGACACCGTGGAGCGATCGCCGATGGGGCGCTGGCAGGAAAATCACTTCAAGATGACCATCCACGACCCGCTGATAGGCGATCATGCCCGGGCGAACCCCCAGTTTCTCCCTCGCAGTGTGATCGATGGTCATCTGCCCTCTGTCGCTCACCTGATAGGCGTACCCCCCCACTTTTTCTGACAATAGTATATCATACGGATTAGACATTGCTATGACGAGAAACAACGATTACTCCAATCTCCAACATATCGCAATGGCCGGCATGCTTGTCTGTGTGGTCGGGAGAGAGTAGACGTCTAGCTCTCACTTGGCAGGCAGGTCACGATTCGCACGGTCCTTATGCCGGCAACAACGAGCCATTGCCGCCGATGGAAGCCGGTCATCCACCAGGAGGTCCTTATGGTATACTTCGTGTTGAGCCAATTTCTAATCGGCGAGCCAACGGCTTGTGATCGTAAGTCGATTCGAGCTACACAGGTGAGAGGAGTCCGAGGATTGGAAGCACCCCGAGAGGAATACGTCGTTGATAACAAAGGCAAGAAAAGGGCTGTCATTGTCCGCATCGAAAAGTATGAAAGGCTGCTAGAGGATATTCATGACTTGGCAATAGTCGCAGAGCGTCGAGACGAGGAACCGGTCAGCCTACACGAAGTGAAGCTAAGACTAAGGAAAGATGGGATCCTTTGAGGTGCGGGAATCGCTGTTCGGAAGAGCGCATCAGGCGATCACGGACAGGGGGCGGGTGTAGAGGTAGATCCTGATCCCCTGGAGGTTCCGCTCCGCCTCCAGATGGTAGCGCTGGTCGAACCAGCGCTTGACCTCTAACTGCCAGTCGACGCTGTGGTCGAGGGCTACGATCAGCCATACTCTCTCCTTTCCCGCCACGAGGTCCTCGACCTGCTCACCCTGTAAGCCCAGTACCGATAAGGCCAGACTGCGAGCCGTGCCCGGCGCTAGCTCCGGGTCGCCGGCGATTAGCTTGTGCTGGCCCTTCTCCTCGAACGATCCGTCGTAGAAGACGAACGGCAGAAAAGAGCCGTCGCTGGCGTGCAGCACAACGTCCCCGGGCTTTACGGCTTCCGCCAGGCCCAGAGCAGCCTCGCGCATGGGCGGCTTGGCGAGAGAGGGCACGAAGTAGTAGCCGTACAGGCCGGCCATTATCGTCAGCGCGAGGGCGCCGCCGAGAAGTAGCCGAAGCCAGTCCGGTCCAAGCCGCATTAGACTCCAGGCGAGGAAAATGTACAGAAAGAACGAGGAGCCGATGAGACTGCGGTCCAGATAGATGGGGCGGATGAGAGAGAGCGCGAAGGAGGCCACCGGCGGCAGGAGAAGCATGGCCAGACAGAACAGCAGCAACTGGCGCCTATCTCCCGGCCGGCGGATGACGTGATAGAGCCCCAGGAAGGCGATGAGCACGACGAGGAACAGGCCAAGCCCGAACAGACTGTCGGCCAGGGAATGGGCGAACACGAACGAGTACATAGTCGTGACGAGGGCTTCCGGCCCCGGCGCCGCCAGCCAAAACGACTCTTTGACCTGCCTCGCCTGTTGCCAGAGCACCGTGAGCCAGGGTGCATAGGCCAGCGCCACCAGCCCGTTGGCGGCCAGCCACGCACGGGGGTCGGCGGGTGCCCCTTGGGCGCGTGGTCGGGGGCCAGTATTGAAGGTTGGTGGTCGGTGGTCAGTGGTCAGTCCCCCCTCCCCGCTCGCCCTGCGCTCAATGCTCAGCTCCCTGTCCTCTGTCCCCCGACCGC